>NZ_JANSIF010000016.1:0-53499 GCF_047461935.1 Synechococcus sp. R55.4
GGTAGTAATCCGTACTGAACATATTATACATTATTTTCAGTATAGTTGAGCTTATTATTGACTAGAGTCATGCTCTCATCACTTTGTAGCCTGTTTAACTTGAGCGCGAGCCTGCTTCACCATGGCAATTAAGGTTTGATGGGCGTCCTCGGAGTCCCGCAGGGGGTGGTCGAAGCGGATCCGCAGCGTTTGTACGGCCCCGTCGACCTGCACCCGCAAGTCCATCCCTTCCGGGTCAATGGCCTGCATGCGGGCTTGGGTAACTCCTTCCACCTGGCCAAAGACCCTGGCGTAGAGGGCTATTGCATCGGCATGATCTTCGTTCATGTGCTTGCAGATGCGCTCGCTAACTTGGGGGGTGAGAGGATCGCCCATGGCAGTTGTTTTTGGCTTACAGCCCTCAGTTTAAAGCTCCCGCCAGTCCACAGTAAACTACCCAACCCTACCCCTGGCCAGTACAATAATGCGGCTAACCCAGCGTTAAAAGCGGCGCTCCCGGATAGGCAGCCGTTTAGGTTTCAGAATAAAAAGGCAGGGATCCCTTCCCCTCCATCCCAGAGAACACCAGGGATCCAGGGGATCAAGCTTGTCCTTGGGCATGTAGCTCCAACAGCTCATCTGCCATATCCAAAAAAGCCTCCCGATCCAGATAGGAGACATCTCCCACCCACTCCCCCAGCTTGACCACATAGACCTCGCTCAAGGTGGGCCGGCGCTGCAAATCGCGGGAATAGGCTTTCACCAACCCGAGCACCGATTGCTTTTTGACAATTCGCCTGTAGCGGGGATCGTCCTTGGCCCGCACACGATAGACGACTCCGGTCTCATCGCCAATTTCCATCTCAAACTGGCGCTCCCGCACCTCTTCAATGTAGAAGTTGCCATCTTCATCCAGCTTTTCTCGCTCTTCCACCACCACCTCGTAGCGGCGAGTGCGCAGCACCTGCCCAAAAAACAATCCCCCATAGGGAATCTCGCGAAAGGCTAGCTGACGGCGGGAGATGGTATAGAGCGGCCCCCACAGGAAGGGATAGAGCAACGAGAGAATCCCGACCAGGAAGGCGATTGCCCCCAGAAAGGATCCCTCGCCGAAAGCGCGGGAAAGAACCAGCAACGCCACGCCCACCAAAATGGCCGTGATGATGCGGCCCGTGCTCTTGAGGGCATCGCTCCAGTAAGCCGCATACTGAAGGCGCGTTGGCACCACCGGAATCACCGATTCGCATTCTTCTGGGGTTAGCTCCAACAACATGCTGATACATTTACGCTGAACACTGCTGAACATCACTGTTCAACTATGCAGCGATAGCCAACTATGCAGCGATAGCATTCTGTTTGTTTCCAAACAGAATGGCGGTATCCCGCAAAGCTTTGAGTAGAATACCCAAAGCGCAGTTTCCGTGTCGTCTTACTACCAATTTTCTGCTTTGCTTTGGCTACCATGTTGGCAGACTCGAAAGTAAACAGAAAGATCAACTGGTAGTAATCCGTACTGAACATATTATAGATTATTTTCAGTATAGTTGAGCTTATTATTGACTAGAGTCATGCTCCAAGGATCCTCACAATGCCACACTCCATCTGCAACGGGCCAGACCCTATCTTAAAATGAGGCAGGGGCGCTTTGCCGCCGGGCTTGTCTGCTGCCAGTCCTTGCGCACTTGCCACTTCCATGCCGACAGGATTCCATCTCTCCCCAACCGGCCAGACCATCAGACAGCAGGTGGCCCAGTTGGACGAGGGATCCCGTCGCGACAAGGCTTGGCTGGGGGATGCGGTGTTGAGCTTGTTTGCCCGGCAGTGGCTGCTTGGCCCACCTCAAGACTGGCAAGTGCCCTCCCCGCCCAGTTGTGACTTGAATCGCCTTGAATCGCGCAGAACTCTTCACTTGGCTGACCTCCAACCAATTTTTGTCGGCCTTTAGGGATCCCACGCAGGTGGAAGCGGAAATCGGCCTGATTTACGAAAAAGAAGGTCTACAAGCAGCGTTTGAATACATCCAGGCGCACCTGCTGCCTCTGTTTGTAAGGCAGGTGAACAACCGCGCCAAAGCCCTGCGTGGCAAACGCCGCTAGCCAGTTTCTCAGCGAAGCAAGAGCGCGGCAGGATGGCTGGGCAGGTCGCTTTTTGAGGGGGAAGCAGGGCTAATGGGAAGAAGGGGGATCCACCCAGCGCCCATCGGCTTTGATCAGATCGATCAGCGCCTGCACGCCTTCCGATTCCGGCACCCTTTTCACTTCCTCTTTGCCGCGGTAGAGAGAGATCACCCCCGGCGTCTTGCCCACGTAGCCGTAGTCGGCGTCGGCCATCTCTCCCGGCCCATTGACAATGCAGCCCATCACGGCAATGTCCAACCCCACCAGGTGCTGGGTTGCGGCGCGCACCTTCTGCAGCACCTCCTCCAAATTGAACAGGGTGCGGCCACAGGAAGGGCAGGCCACATACTCCACCATGGTTTTGCGCAGGTTCAGAGCTTGCAAAATGCCGTAGGCCACCGGGATCTCCTTCTCTGGGGCTTCCGTGAGAGAAACCCGAATCGTGTCGCCGATCCCTTCAGCCAAGAGGGTTCCGATCCCCACCGCCGACTTGATGCGCCCATATTCTCCATCGCCCGCCTCGGTGACACCTAAGTGGAAGGGGTAATTCAGGCCCAGGGCATCGAAGCGACGGGCTGCCAGCCGGTAGGCCGCCAACATGACCTGCGGGCGGGAGGCCTTGAAGGAAAGCACCACATTGTGAAAGTCTTGCTCGGCGCAGATTTGGGCAAATTCCAGGGCCGACTCCACCATGCCCTCAGGCGTATCCCCGTAGGTGAAGAGCATCCGCTCTGCCAGGGATCCATGATTTACCCCGATGCGCAGGGCTTTGTTCTGGGCTTTGAGGGTCTGGACAAGGGGGGTGAAGGTTTCCCGGATTTTGTTACGAATGGCCTCAAATTCCGCCTGGGTATATTCTGTGCGACCGGGCTGAGGTTTTTCAAAGATGAACAACCCCGGATTGATGCGCACCTTGTCCACGTATTTGGCTACTTCCAGTGCGATCTTGATGCCGTTGTGATGGACATCGGCTACCAAAGGCACCGGCTTGTAGGTTTGGATCAGCTTCTCCCGAATCGCCTCCATCGCCTTGGCATGGGCCATGCTGGGAACGGTAACCCGCACAATCTCTGAGCCCGCCTCGTGCAGACGGCGGATCCCGGCTACTGCTGCGTCGATGTCGAGGGTGTCCTCGTTGATCATGGACTGTACCACCACCGGGTGCTGGCTGCCGATCAACACATCAGCTACGGCCACCGTACGGGTGGGGCGACGGGGATAGACCGGTTCTGGGTAGGGCTGCTGGGTGGGGGCGTTGGGCCGATCCAGGGTTTGCATAGCTTGGTCAAGCCAAAAGAGCTGCTCTAGCTTGATTGTAGGTCGGAAACTAACCTGGGATTCGACTCAGCTCAGGGTAGAGGCTGAGGGGTTCAACCCCGAGGATTTCGACGGGATCCCCAACCCTCAGGTGCTTGCCCGCCTCCGTTCTCGGGATCCACGTATTGATCCCAAGGCGATAGAAATGGTCAAAGCGGCTGGCTTCGGCCCAGGGTGGCAAGGTTTTCTGCCGTTGCGCTACGAAGTGCTTTTGAAAACCGGGATAGGCCTCTCCGCTCAGGGGATCCCGGGTGGGCACCACACAGCGGGCGCAGGGGTTGAGGCCCAGCAGCTCCACTTCCCCGATGCGAAAGCGCACCCCTTGATCTGCGCGGGCAAAGAGACGATCCTCCCAAAAGGCAGAGCAATCCGACAGCTCGATATTCATGCGAAAGCGCTGCCGAACCGCTTCCAGGGTCAAGTTGGGGAACCAACCGGCCACCGTCTCCAGAGTGGCTGTGCTGATCAGGGTGGGGCCGTTGGCATAGGGATCATCCGGAAACCCCCTGAGAGGCTCCTCCAGCAGTTGCACCGGAAAACCGAACCAATCGCTGAGCCAAGTCTGCAAAGCATCCCGCTGCTGCTGCAGGTCAAACTGAGCCGCCTTGCCCTCCCCCCACAACTGCACCTGGCCCAACTGGGGATCAAACCGGGCCCGCAGGCGGTGGACCGCAGCATGGCGCTTGCCGTTCACCCGCTTTCCCTCCGCATCCACCAGGGCGTAGCGCCGATCCCCCTCCAAAGTCCCCCCTGCCGTCAGCCTCACCTCAGACAGAGGGATCCCATCCAGGGACTTGATGGGATAGACCGTTAACCTGGCAACCTGGGGCATGGCCTGTCTGCCGGGATCCCTGGGGGTGGGATCCGCCTTAGCTGCTTAACTGTCGGCTTCGGTGGGATGGTCGGTCATGGGGTAGCTGCGGATAAAGTCTCTGGGGGTTACATTCTCTACAAACTTGCGAAAGGCCTCCCGCTCTGCTTCGTCGGCATCTTGGTTCATGGGGATCGAGGCTTCCGCAATGACCTCTTCCACCGTCCAAATGGGAACATGGGCCCGCAGGGCAAGGGCAATGGCATCGCTGGGGCGGCAGTCGATCTCCTGTTTTTTGTCGCCATTCACGGTGACGAGCACCGCGTAGAAGGTGTTATCCAGCAAGGCGTGAATGATGACCCGCTCCAGCTTGATCCCCCACGTCTTCCAGGAGTTGAGGATGAGATCATGGGTCATGGGGCGCAGTGGCTTTTGGTCGTCCAGCGCCTGCAAAATGGCATTGGCCTCTGCTTTTCCCACCCAAATGGGCAGGGCACGACGCTCACTGCTATCGCGCAGGATGACGATGGGGTTTTGGTTAACGGCATCGACCGCAATCCCAGCCACATGCATCTCGATCATGAGCAATTGCCTCCAGCCGGTGATCTAGATCGTATCTACGGGTATCAAAGTTTGGCAACACACTATGAGCTCAGTCGGGGGTTTGGTGGAAGTGGCCTTGATCGGGGGCACCAGCGAGAGCCGCAGCTTGGCCGACGCCCTCAGCCGCCAAGGGATCCCTTGGGTGGCAACCGTCACCACCGAAGGGGCCAGAAGACTGTATCAGGATTTGCCTGGTCAGGTGGTGGTCACCCGATTTTCGCCGCCATCTCTGGAACAATTCCTGCAAGAGTGCCGGATCCGCGTAGTGGTGGATGCCTCTCATCCTTTTGCCCAGCAAATCTCGCAACTGGCCATCCAGGTGACGGCTCAACTGAGGATCCCCTACCTGCGCTACGAACGCCCTCCTCTGGAGCTGGATCCCTGGGTCCAGGTGGTGCCGGACTGGCAGGGGGTGCTCACAGATGCGGTGCTGGCAGGGCGGCGGGTGCTGTTGACGGTGGGAGTGAAGGTGCTGCCCCTGTTTGTGCCTTGGCAAGACCGCTGCCAACTGTGGGCGCGGGTGCTGCCGGAATCGGTTTCCCAGGCGGTGCAAACGGGGATCCCTGCCGAGCGGGTGATTGGGATGCGCTTACCCCTCAGCTTGGAGCAGGAACTACAGCTTTGGCAACAGCTCAGCCCTCAGGTGGTGATCAGCAAAGCCTCTGGGGAAGCAGGCGGGCTGGGGATCAAGCAGGCGGTGGCCAAAACCCTGGGGATCCCTTTGTGGGTGATCCGCCGACCCCCCTTGGACTATCCCTGGTGCAGCCAGGATTTGACAGAGGTGGTGCAGGAATGCAGGCAATGCTTGGGCAGAGCCAAACCTTGAGGTTGCCCGGCTCCGGCCAGACAAGTCAAAACGGCTCTTCGGGGGGCAGGTTGGCGTCGCGGTCTTGACGGGATCCCAGCAGTTCTAGGCGATCTACAGCGATGATGGGCCTCTGGCGCTCTTCTCCGGTGGATTTGTCTTTCCAGCGATCGAACTTGAGGCTGCCCGTTACCCCGATGAGGCTGCCTTTGCGCACATACTCTCCGGCCACCTCGGCAGTGCGGCCCCACAACTCTAGGCTGAACCAATCGGGCTTGTCTTCTCCTTTGCGGAATCGGTTCACCGCCAGGCTGAAGGTACACACCACCCTGCCCGACTCAAAGTAGCGCACCTCCGGATCCATGCCGGCTCGCCCCACCAGGGTCACCAGGTTCAAGCTCATGGGTAGTTTCTCCAGACCGCTGAGAGATCTAGCCTTTGTTGTAGCGTTGGCAAGGGATCCCTGTCATCTTTTGGCTTGCGACCGTCAGCTTCGGCTCAGAGCCGATTCTTTAGGATATCTACAGATTCAACTGCGGGGATCCCGGTTGATCTGCGGGAAAAGCCTCTGCTCTGATGGACTTGATGCTCGGGATCCGGCTCCGCACTCTGTCGCAAAAGTTTACAATGGCAGAAGCAGTTGAGCAAATGCCAGCCCACCAGACACTCCCACCGGCCAATTGCAGGGCTAGCAGAGCAGGTTCGTTGCTGTGAGAGGACGCATTCGGAAGCATTTCCCATGGAATTCATCTACACATACGCCTGGTTGATCCCCGTCTATCCTTTGGTGGCAGCCTTTCTCCTCGGCTTAGGTATCCTGATGTTCAACGCCTGGACAAGGGCCAACCGCTCTTTGGCTGCCTTTTTGAGCGTGTTCGCGACCGGGACGGCGATGGTTCATGCCTTTGCCCTTTTGGTCAGCCAGGTGCAAGGGCACGAAACCGTCCTCAGAACCATCACCTGGGCCCAGGCGGGATCCTTCTCGGTGGACATGGGCTTTGTCGTGGATCACCTGAGCGCCATGATGCTGGTGGTGGTGACCACGGTGGCCTTTCTGGTGCAGATCTACTCCCATGGCTACATGGCCCACGATCCCGGCTATGTGCGTTTCTACGCCTACCTGAGCTTATTTAGCTCCTCGATGCTGGGCTTGGTGGTCAGCCCCAACCTGGTGCAGATCTACATCTTCTGGGAGCTGGTGGGGATGTGCTCCTACCTGCTCATCGGCTTTTGGCACGACCGGCAGGCGGCGGCAGAAGCAGCGCAAAAGGCGTTTGTGGTCAACCGGGTGGGAGATTTCGGCCTGCTGTTGGGCATTTTGGGCTTTTACTGGATTTCCGGCACCTTCGCGTTCAACGAGATCGGGCGCAACTTGCAGGAGATGTTGGCTGCCGGAGCGGTGAGCAGCAGCTTAATTGCCCTGTTTGCGGTGTTGGTGTTCTTGGGGCCGGTGGCCAAGTCCGCTCAGTTCCCCCTGCATGTGTGGTTGCCGGATGCTATGGAAGGTCCCACGCCTATCTCGGCTCTCATCCACGCGGCGACGATGGTGGCGGCTGGGGTATTCCTCTTGGCCCGCATGTTCCCAGTGCTGGAAGGGATCCCGGTGGCCATGGACATCATCGCCTGGACGGGGGCGGGCACAGCCTTCTTGGGGGCCACCATTGCCATCACCCAAAACGACATCAAAAAAGGCTTGGCCTACTCCACCATTTCCCAGCTGGGCTACATGGTCATGGCCATGGGGTGCGGCGCCTATGGGGCGGGCCTGTTTCACCTGATGACCCACGCCTACTTTAAGGCGATGCTCTTTTTGTGCTCTGGCTCGGTTATCCACGGCATGGAAGCGGTGGTCGGCCATGACCCGGTTTTGGCCCAAGACATGCGCCTGATGGGGGGGTTGCGCAAATACATGCCGGTTACGGCCATCACGTTTTTGATCGGCACGTTGGCCATTTGTGGGATCCCGCCCTTCGCCGGCTTTTGGTCTAAAGACGAGATCTTGGGCGCTGTTTTCGAACGGAACCCAGCTCTGTGGGGGGTGGGCTTCCTCACCGCCGGGATCACCGCCTTCTACATGTTCCGCATCTACTTCCTCACGTTCGAAGGGGAGTTTCGCGGCACCAACCTGAGACTGCGGCAGGAGGTGGCCATCAGCCAGGGCCGTCCTGTGCCAGCTTTTGCCTACGTTTTTGCGGGGAAACAACCGGCCTTTGGCCCTGGAGCCATGAACATTCAAGAAAAACCCCAGCCCAGCAGCCATCCTGAAGCCCACGAAAACCTGCACGACGGAGATGCCCATGCCTCAGAGCCCCATGAGTCCCCTTGGTCGATGACCTTCCCGCTGTTGGCTCTGGCCGTCCCTTCTGTGCTGATTGGCCTGGTGGGTACCCCTTTTGCCAACTTCTTTGAAGCTTTCATCCACCCACCGACTGAGTCTGTGGCAGAGGCAGGCTCGATTTTACCGCTGGTGGCAGCAGAGTGGCAGGAGGTGCTGGCGGGCCATTTCGATTGGGCAGAGTTTCTAATCATGGCGGGTAGCTCCGTGGGCATTGGGCTGATCGGCATCACCTTGGCCAGCTTGATCTACTGGCAAAAGCGCATCGACCCGGGCACCTTCCCCCAAAGCCTGCAGCCGCTCTACTACTTCTCCCTCAACAAGTGGTACATTGACGACCTCTATGAGCGAGTCTTTGTGCAGGGCACCCGCTTCGTGGCACGGGAGGCGCTGGAGGTGGACAGCCGCATTGTGGATGGTGTGGTCAACCTGACGGGCTTGGTGACCATGGTGAGCGGCGAGGCGATGAAATACCTGGAGAGCGGCAAGGCCCAGTTTTACGCTTTGATTATCTTTGCAGCGGTGGTGGTGATGGTGGTGGCATCAGGGGTAGGGTTCTAGCTCGAAGGCGAGGATGGATCCGGCCCGCTTGGCCAAGGGATCCCTCAGCCTAGAACTGCTGCTATGCTACGGAGCAAGTTGAGCGGATCCCTTGTTGCAATGGCCCCGCGTTCTCTTAAGTCGATTTCGCATCCCTTGTTGGCGGAAAGGCAAGGTCAGAGGGAGCGTGTCTTGGCCCTGAAAAATCAGATCGAAGCGATCCTCTACTTAAAAGGGCAGCCCCTGGAGCTATCCGCCCTGGCCCAGTTGGCCCATTGCAGTCGCGACGAAGCCTACGATGCGCTGCTGGAATTAATGGAAGACTATGCCCATCGCGATTCTGCCCTGGAAGTCCTACAGGTGGGGGAAGGGTTTGCCCTGCAGTTGCGGGAGCCGTTTTTGGAGCTGGCCAACCAGCTTTTACCCCCTGAAATTGGGGTGGGTGCTACCCGTACCCTGGCTACAATCATTTTGCGTGGCCCGCTCTCGCAAGCCGATTTGGTGGAGTTGCGCGGTCAAGGTGCTTATCAGCACGTGGCAGAGCTGGTAGAAAAAGGCTTCGTTACCCGCTATCGCAAAGAAGGCTGCCGTTCCCCTTGGTTGCGGGTGACCGATAAGTTTCATCGCTACTTCACGGTAGATGAGCTGGCCAAAAAAGCAGCAGAGGCAGCCTCCTTCCCCGAACAGTAAAAAGGATCCCCGATAAGGGGATCCAGACCAAAAGGATCCCAGCTTTACCCGACGAAGGGATCCCTTCTCAAGCGCCCGTCAAAGTTGGTGTTCGGGCTTTTACTACTTATTAGGCTGAGGGGTGACCCGCAAATAAGGCTTAATTTCCTGATAGCCTTTCGGGAACTTTTCTTTCAGCAATTCCGGATCTTTCAACGAAGGCGGGATGATAACATCGTCACCGTCTTTCCAGTCGGCGGGAGTGACAACGTTATACTTATCCGTCAACTGCAGGGCATCGATCACCCGCAGGAGCTCGTCGAAGTTGCGGCCTGTGCTGGCCGGGTAGGTAAGAATGAGGCGTATCTTCTTGTTGGGATCGATGATGAACACCGAGCGCACCGTCAGGGGCAGCCCTTCTTGGTTGATGTTGGTTTGATCCAACATGTCGTAGAGCTGAGAAACCTTGCGGTCTGCATCCGCCAAGATGGGATAGTTCAGGGTGGTGTTCTGGGTTTCCTCGATGTCTTTCACCCAGCCCACGTGGGACTCCACATCGTCCACACTGAGGGCGATCACCTTCACACCCCGCTTTTCAAATTCGGGCATCAGCTTCGCAACAGTGCCTAGCTCCGTGGTGCAGACCGGCGTGTAGTCGGCGGGGTGAGAGAACAACACCACCCAGCTATCCCCGGCCCAAGAGTAGAAATCGATTTCGCCGTGGGTAGACTTTTGCGTGAAATTGGGAGCAGTATCGCCAAGTCGGAGAGACATACGCTCTTGATCCTCCGTAAAAGGGTTCAATCCGGTGAGACAGGGATCCGAATCCTTCGATCCGATCCCTCTTGATCTTGCCACATAAACCCCGATTTTCCGAGCGGATTACAGGTGATTTTAAGATTGTCCTCACCTAAGCCGCTACTGAGGGAAGACGACATGGGGATCCACCAGCTCGGCCACGAATTGGTGCAGGATGGGGACATAGCGCTCTCCGGCCACTTCCAGCAAATTGTTGTGACCGGCCCCTTCGATAGGCACCAAGCGTTTGGGATCCCTCGCTGCTTGATAAAGGGTTTCAGCGTGCCAAAAGGGGATCAAACGATCATGGGTGCCGTGCAAAATCAGCAGCGGGCAATCGATCTTGGCAATGCGGCTGAGGTTATCGAAGCGATCGAAGGGCAGCAGCGGGATGCGGGTTAAGACGCGAAAGGCTGTGACGAAGGTGGATTCCAGGATCACGCCCCCCACCGGCTTTTGGGCTGCCAAATAAACCGATGGCCCACCCCCCACCGAGCGCCCATAAACCAAAATCTGCTCCGGCAGGATCCCCTGGGCAACCAGGTGAGCGTAAGCGGCCTCGATGTCTTTGTAAGCGCCGGCCTCGGAAGGAATCCCTTCGCTGGTGCCGTAGCCGCGGTAGTCGTAGGCCAAGACGCCAAACCCGGCCTGCTGCAGGCCCACCAGGCGGGGCAGAATATCCCCCAAGTCTTCGGCGTTGCCATGGCTGTAGAGGAGGGTGTAGGCAGCGGCGGGATTGGGCAAATGTACCGCTGAAATCTGTAGCCCATCAGAGGTCGTGAGCTTGAGAATGGCATCCCCATCTCGATAGCTGGCGGGACGAGGCAAAAAGATCATTCGCTCCGATTGAAACCAGCCCAGCCAGAGCAGGTAGCCGTACACCACCAGCCCGACGAGCAGCAAAGATCGCCCCACGCGCAGCCACGAGAAGGATCCCAAAACTGGAAATTGCAAGAGGTCTCGGATTGGCATTGACGAGAAGGCATCGACAAATACGGTCATTTCAATTCAAACCAGGACAATGCGCTCACACCCAAAACGTTGGTCGCGTCGTCGTGTCAGCATTGCGGAGCAATAATACATGCGACCAAAGGCTTTTCTCAATAGCCTAGGTATCTCACCCTAACCTGAAGCGACCATAAGTTACGGTCACCTCAATTTGGGGGACTTCCCTGAGGTTCTGCGCTGCTTACCGACCACCCTCAACTTCTTTCCCACAGGGGGAGAGGGCCTTCAGGGCTCCGCTTGAGAGAAAAAGCATTTCCAGGTGCAGACCCCAATCCAGTTGACAAGGGTGTGGGCGACAATGGTGACCAACAGGTTTCCCGACAGCCACAAGCCGATCCCCATGAGGATGCCGACCCCACCGGCCCAGACGGCATAAGGCCAGCCTTGCCATCCCAACCAATGCAAGACGCCAAACAAGAGGCCACTCAGGAGGATCCCGCCTGTCCACCCCAAGGGGCTGGCCACTAGCAGGGACATCAACACGCCGCGAAACAGCCATTCCTCGCTCCAGCCCGGCAGCAGGCCCACCCAAAAGACATCTCCCCACCGCAAGGGATCCGCCACCCAGTGTAAATAGGCAGTGGCTGCCCGACGATAAGCCGGCCAGAACCGGTAAACCCCCCCGCTGAGCAGAGCCACCCCTAGCCCCAGCCCCGTTCCCCACGCCAAGGCCAGGGGATCCCAGCGAAACGGCACAGGGAAGGAGGATCCCAGCCCGATCCAGAGACCCACAACGAGAGCCGAGAACAGGGTGGTGATGCCCATCCCGTTTAAGATCTGTTCGCGCGTGCAGGGCTGGGTCTGGGAAGTCATGGAGGGGGATCCCTGTACTTTAACCCTATTTTTTAGGGTAGAGCGGATCTCGAAAACAACGGCTACCGAAATCCGCACTGGCATTCGGAAACAGAGCTACAGGGGCAGCAGCTTCTGCTGCGATCTTCACGGAACCTCATCAATCCCACCTCAGGTGCTGTTTTAGCAACTGGCCGTGCTGAGTCGATTGCTCCACCCAAACCGCAACTTGATCAGGACTGAGAGCCGAACCCTCTGAGTAGCAAGCCAACCAGGCTCGGTGCAGGGCTTCAGGATCGGTGGGTATCTCCTGCACATCCCAGCCGGGCATGCCCAATTCCCGAAGCAGTGTTTTCACTTTGGGATCGTAGCTGAGACCAAAACAGGCGCAGCCCTCTGCCGCCGCCATCACCAAACCGTGGTAGCGCATGGTGATCGCCAGCCTGACGCCCCGAAAGACTCCTTTCAACAAACAGGGATCCCGAATTTCCAGCACTTGGCTGTGGTGGGGCAGGCGCTGCTGAAGCTGCTGAGCCAAGCGGTAGTCTGGCCCAAGGTCAGGGGATCCGGGAGGGGCTAGCTGGAAGGGCACGAAGAGAAGATGTGCTCCCGTGGAAGCCTGGAGACGCTGTAAACCCTGGCTCAAAGCTTCTAGACAGGCTCCGGTCAGTTGCGGATGGGGACGCAAGACCACAGCAATACGGGGCTGAGGCCACATTTCCCATTCCGGCAAGGTTTTGGACGGTAAATCCCAGACGGGATCCGGAGCTACCTGGTGAGGGATCCCCCACTCTTGCAGCCATTGGGAGGCAACTCCATCCCGCACACTAATGGCCGTGCAACCTGCCAGAGACCGGCGGGCCAGTGCACGAATCCACCCTCGCTGCAGCGGCCCGATCCCTTGGGCCCAGGCAACGGTTCTTAGCCCCCATCGCTGGGCTAGGCCCATCACCCCCAGGTAGTAGAGAGGGCTGCGCCAACTGGTGCGATCCTGCAGCAGGCCACCTCCACCCCAGATGAAAGCCTGGGCCTCCTGGAGACAGCGCCGTAAAGCCAAACTGTTGAAGCGCGGATAGGCCAGCACCCCATAGGTGGCAGCCGTTTCGGCAGGGCGACGGGAGAGCACCACCGGCTGTACGGGGCTGGGCAACTGCTCTAGCTCTCGTAAGAGAGCCAGCAACAACGCCTCATCGCCGGCATTGCCGTAGCCGTAGTAGCCACAGATCAAAACCTGTGGCCGTTTCATCGAGTCCATCTGAGTAACAGGGATCCTAACTCACCCACAGAGTCCTGTGAGGTTGGAAAAGGCCGCGACGGCAAACCCTAGTTGGATGATGACTCCCTGAGCCATTGGATCAAATCGGCCAGGGTTTGGAAGTCCAACAGCGCTTCCGCCAAAGCCTCCAGTTGCTCGGTAGGTAAGAGGCGGATGGTTTCAGACAGGTCTTCCGGCAAAGATCCCAGCTTGCGCCGCAGTTGACTCAGAGTCAGTCGAGCTGCTTCTTGCTGCAGACCTTGCTGCAGACCCTGTTGCAGACCCTGTTGCAGACCTTGCTGCAGACCCTGTTGCAGACCTTGCTGCAGACCTTCCTCTCGACCCTCTTTGAGGGCTTCTGCCCGCCACATCTGGTAAATCACAGATTCCCGCACAGCCAGACCTCCCAGTACCCTGCTAATTTCCTCTGGCGTCCATGTTAATCCTGCCAAAACAGCAGTGGCCGCTTTCACCTCTTGCCGTAGCTTTGGATCCTCTATCTCTGCTATTGCTCTGGCCACTTGGCGGAGTCGCGGCTCCGGGTTTTCCGGATCTGCCAACACGGCTAAAGGCAGGAGTCCTGGATATTGAGATAGCACCTCCGGATCTTGTTCCCACAGGCGCAAGACCTCAAAGCGATGAGAAAGGGATCCCCGTTGAAAAGAGGTTTGGTACGCCCGTTCTGACTGGGTTTTTCTCAGGTAGATGACAATCTGCCGCACTTCCTGGGCAGGATAGCGGCGGTAGAGGCGCAGGCAATAGTCGGCCATGCGGAAGGGGATATCGGGATCCGGGTCGGTTTGAAACTCCAGATGCAAAATTAAGTTTTGGGCCCGCAGCAGGATAAGAGAGTCCGCTCGGATGGGCTCGGTGGACAGCTCCGTCGGCTGTAGCTGAGCCAAGGAAACAGGGGATCCCAGCAGCCACCGGGCAAAGGACTCGGGGAACCATTCCACCAAGTACTTGCAGACGTTATCGTAGGCCACAGGATCCCTTTCCCAAAAAGCCGCAGAGAGGCAAAACGACCAGCCCCTTCTCCCGAGGGTCTCTCTGCCGAGATCAGCCGTAGTACCCTTGGTTGATGCGGTTTTCCAGTTGGTTAGCCCCTTCCTGATACTCGCCAAACACGAAGTTCTCGGCGTTGGCTTTGATCAGGGCCTTTTGCTGCTCTGTCAGGCCTGAGATCTGCAACATGTCTTCCAGGCTCTTGTAGGGGGCATTTTTCACCAGGATGCGAGCTAGGGTGGGATAGAAGCCGGGCAGTTGGCGGTAGTTGCGCAAGATGGTGTTGTTCACGTCAATCGGAGTGTCCAAGTGCTTTACCGGGGGAAGCTCTGCGGCCCTGGCCACAACAGGGATCCCCAAAGGAGCGAAGCACAGACAGAGCACTAACACCACACGAACCAAGATGGACAGCAGCCAGCGCATAGCATCACTTCTCCAAGCAGAATCCAAAAGGCTCATCTGTATAGGTTGCTAACATTCTCCGACCATCTAGTGTCTCATCCCCTCCACCCCGAATCGAGGGCCAAGACAGGATTTGGATCCCGACAGAAACAATTTTTAACAACTATGATCAGGAGACGGTCTTTCTTGCTCTCCCTTTCTCGGCTATCGCACTATGTCCGACTTGGCCCTTCTCCACTCGACTCGACTTGACCCCCCCAGCCGGGATCCATCTCCAGGGATCCCAGAACCCACCCCTTCTCCGGAGCTGGAGTTGCTGGGGCAGACCGAACTCTTTCTCAGACGGCACATTGGGCCGGATGCCCGGCAAATTGGGCAGATGTTGCAAGTGTTGGAGCTGAGTTCGCTGCAGGAGCTGGTGGAGAAGGCGGTGCCGCCGGCCATTCGCAGCAGCCAGCCTTTGCAATTGGGATCCCCTTGCCCTGAGCAGCAGGTGTTGGCGGAACTGCAGGCAATGGCTGCCCAGAACCAGGTGTGGCGATCCTTTTTGGGCATGGGCTATTCCAACACCCTGACGCCGCCGGTGATTCAGCGCAGCATCCTGGAAAACCCTGCCTGGTACACTCCCTACACCCCCTACCAAGCCGAGATCGCCCAGGGACGACTGGAGGCCCTGCTCAATTTCCAAACGATGGTGATCGACCTGACGGGGATGGAGATCGCCAATGCTTCCCTGCTGGACGAAGCCACGGCAGCCGCCGAAGCCATGGCTCTTGCCTACACCTTGGCGGGCAAGGGATCCCCGGTTTTCTGGGTGGATCGGGGCTGCCATCCCCAGACGATTGCCGTGGTACAGACGCGGGCGGAACCATTGGGAATCCAGGTGCGCATAGCCGATCCAACAGAACTCTCCCTGGAAAAGGGCTTTGGATTACTCCTGCAGTATCCCAGCACCTATGGGGAAATCCGGGATTACCGGCAGTTGGTGGAGCAGGCGCACCAAAAGGGGATGGTGGTGGCAGTGGCCGCCGACTTGCTCGGCTTGACCCTATTGCAACCGCCGGGAGAGTGGGGAGCGGACATCGTGGTGGGATCCACCCAGCGCTTCGGGGTGCCCTTGGGCTATGGTGGCCCCCATGCGGCTTACTTCGCCACCCGTGAGGCCCACAAGCGGCTGCTGCCAGGACGGCTGGTGGGGATTTCTCAAGATGCTCAAGGCAAGCCGGCCCTGCGCTTGGCGTTACAGACCCGCGAACAGCACATCCGGCGGGACAAGGCCACCAGCAACATCTGCACTGCTCAGGTGCTTTTGGCGGTGATGGCTTCTATGTATGCCGTCTACCACGGCCCCCGCGGCTTGCGACACATAGCCGAGCGCATCCACCGCCAGGCCCATCACTTGGCCACCGGGATCTGCCAGTTGGGTTATGAGGTGGGGCCCGAGCATTTCTTCGATACCTTCTGGGTCAAGGTAGCTTCTCCAGAGCAGGTGCAGGCGATCCAGGCCCGCGCTGCTCAGCGGCAGATCAACCTCCGCCAGATCGATGACCGGACGCTGGGGATCAGCTTGGATGAGGCCACCACCACTCAGGATCTGCGGGATCTGTGGGAGATCTTCGCCGGAACCCTTCCCCGCAGCGGAACGGAGTCCTTACCGCCAGCTTGGGATCCCGACAGCCCAGGGCCGGATTTGGGCCAGAGCTTGCCGCCTCAGCTTCTGCGCGCCACACCCTACCTCACTCACCCGGTATTTAACCGTTACCACTCGGAAACTGAGCTGCTGCGCTATATCCACCGCCTGCAAAGCCGGGATCTGGCTCTCACCCATTCCATGATCCCCTTGGGCTCTTGCACCATGAAGCTGAACGCCACGGTGGAGATGATGCCGGTCACCTGGCCGGAGTTTGCCCAGCTCCATCCTTTTGTGCCCCTGGAGCAGGCCCGTGGCTATCAAGCCCTTTTTGCCCAGTTGGAAAAGATGCTGGCGGAGATCACCGGTTTTGCCGGAGTTTCTCTGCAGCCCAACGCCGGATCTCAGGGGGAATATGCCGGCCTATTGGCCATCCGCCGCTACCACCAAGCCAGAGGGGAAGGCCGACGGCAGGTGTGCTTGATCCCCACCTCGGCCCACGGAACCAACCCGGCCAGCGCCGTGATGGCGGGGATGCAGGTGGTGAGCGTAGCTTGTGATGAAGCCGGCAATATCGACATTGAGGATCTGCGGGCCAAGGTGGAGCAGCACGGGGAGCGGCTGGCCGCCTTGATGATCACCTACCCTTCTACCCACGGTGTGTTTGAGGAAGGGATCCGCAAGATTTGCCAGATAATCCACGAGGCGGGGGGACAGGTGTACATGGATGGGGCCAACCTCAACGCTCAGGTGGGCCTCTGCCGTCCTGCCGAGCTGGGGGCCGATGTCTGCCACCTCAACCTGCACAAGACCTTCTGCATTCCCCATGGGGGAGGTGGGCCGGGGGTAGGGCCCATTGCCGTGGCCCGCCACCTTGTGCCCTATTTGCCTGGCCATCCTGTTTTGCCCGGCTGTAACGGCCCCGTCAGCGCTGCCCCGTGGGGCAGTGCCAGCATTTTGCCCATCTCCTGGGCCTACATTCGCCTTATGGGATCCGCCGGCCTCACCCTGGCCAGCCAAGTGGCCATCCTCAACGCCAACTACATCGCCAAGCGGTTGGATCCCTACTACCCAGTGCTCTACAAGGGGCCGGGGGGGTGGGTGGCCCACGAGTGTATTTTGGATTTGCGCCCCCTGAAAAAAAGCGCTGGCATCGAGGTGGAAGATGTGGCCAAGCGCCTGATGGACTATGGCTTCCACGCCCCCACCATCTCCTGGCCGGTGCCGGGGACGATGATGGTAGAGCCCACCGAGAGCGAATCTCTGGAGGAGCTGGATCGCTTCTGCGAGGCGATGATTGCCATCCGCCAGGAGATTGCCGCCATTGAGCGAGGCGAGATGGATCCGGTGCGCAATCCCCTCAAGCTGGCCCCCCACACCGCCGAGGTGGTGGCTGCCGACCACTGGGATCGCCCCTATCCTCGCTCGGTGGCCGCCTACCCGCTCCCTTGGGTCAAGGCCCACAAGTTCTGGCCCAGCGTCAGCCGCATCGACAATGCCTACGGGGATCGCCACCTGGTGTGCAGTTGTCAGCCCTGGCTCGACGAATGATGGCTGCTCTGGAACTTGGCCCAGAAAGGGAGATTGGTTGTATCCAAAGGCGGGATCCGCTATAACCCAGTCAGGGATCCCTGGCCAACGGATGAGAAAAAATCCCCGTCTTGAGCGGTTCACGTCAGTGGGGCCAAGTTCTTTGCCTATTCTTACTCGGCTAACCCTGGGGCTGTTGGCGGGATCCCTCGTGGCCTGCCGCAAGATGCCTGATCCGGTTGCTCAAGAAGTGGATCAGGATCCCGTGCGGCGTCACATCGGCAAAGATGGCACGCACTTTGAGGCTTCCCTAGGAGATGCCCGCGCCCTTCCCCCTCAGTTTCCCCCTCACTTGCAGTTGCCCAACGCTTCCATCATCTCTTCGGGACAGATTCGGGATCGAGAGGGGGGCCTTGCTTCCCTGATCTTGCAGACCTCTCAGCCTCTGGAGGCGATTGCCGCCTACTATCGCCGCACCCTGTGGGGCCGGGGCTGGGACATCCTCTCGGACATCGAGCAGGCCAATGGGATCCGCACCTTGGTGTTCGAGTCTCCCCCCCACCCCAAAAAGCCTCTCCAACAGGCGGTGGTGCAAGTGGGATCCCCCCGTCGCGGGCCGGATCAGGTGGAATATCGCGATATCTTGATTTTGCTGAGCACCGTATCCCCCTCTGCCACGGCAGAAGACCTCTCTGCGGCCAAGCTCGCTCCCCCAACTTCCCCCTGAGGATGCCTGTCTACACCCAGTCAATTCCGATTGCGGCCAGCGTGGCCCAGGTGGATCGCTGCCTTACCGACCTGGAGTTGATGAAGCGCTGGCTCAACCCGCTGTTGGGCTGTGAGGCGGTGGGATCCCCTCTGGCAGAATTGGGCAGCCGCTACCGCTTTTTCCTTCGCCTGCCTTTCGCTTCCCCCAGCTTGGATTGCGTGATTACAGAGCGGGCAGAAGGCTTGGTGCAGTGGCAGTTTAAGGGATTTTTTGAAGGAACCGACCGCTGGGAATGCCATCCCCAGCCGGGGGGTACCCTTCTAGTCAATTGCTTCAACTTCCGCATTCCCAATCCCTGGGTGGCGGCAGGGTTTTACCTGTTGGCAGCAGGGCCGACCCAGCAGGATATGCGGGCCCAGCTCCGACGGCTGAAGGCAGTGGCCGAGGCTTTGGGTTAGGCTGGTGGCAAGTAGTAAAGAAACGTAAAAAACTGCAATGACCAGCAACAGCGGACTGTTTAACCGTCGCTTTGCCGACAACTTCATCCCCCAACCAGCCAACACTTCTCTGGAAATCGGCCAGATTGCCCCCGATTTTGAGCTGCCGCGCGTGCAAGGGGATCCCGTGCGGCTATCGGACTACCGCGGCCAAAAGCCGGTGGTTCTGGCTTTTACTCGTATCTTCACCGAAAAGCTTTTTTGCCCTTTTTGCTACCCCCACATCCAAGAGCTGAAAGCCCGCTACAGGGAGATCCAAGCTCTGGGGGCGGAGCTGCTGATGGTCACCAGCACCGATCCGGTTCAAAGCCAGCAGATTCAAGCAGACCTGCAGCTGCCCTACCCGCTGCTGGTGGATCCCGAATGTAAAACCTTCCGCCTCTATGGGGTTGGCCAAGCTCTGGGAGCACCCCTGCCGGCCCAGTTCGTTGTGGATCGGGAGGGCAAACTGCGCTTCAAGCATGTTTTCTCCTTTGCCCAGCCCAATGCCGATACCGATGAGGTGCTGCGGGTGTTGCGGGAGGGGCTGCAAACCGGCTGGGATGGAACCCGTAGGGTGGCCCCTATCCCCTTTTTCTAGGGATCGGGCTTCTCTGCCATTGGACTTCCAGGGAGAGAGACTGCGATGTTTGCCCGTCTGGCCCAGAGTGGGGCGCGTCAGGCCGAGATCCTGGAGGTGGTTTTGCGCCACGGTTGGGACTACATGCGCCGCTTGCTCTCTTTTGGCAAGGCTGGGGAACCCCAACTGCCCCCCCCAATGGTGCTGCGCAACATTTTGGTGGATCTGGGGCCGGTCTATGTCAAGCTGGGCCAACTGCTGAGCACCCGTCCGGATCTGTTGCCGCGAGAGTACATCGAGGCCCTCAGCACTCTGCAGGCCGACGTACCTCCTGTTCCCTGGAATGCGGTGGAAATCCTGCTGCGTCAGCAGTTGCGGCAGCCGTTGGAGCAGGTGTTCAGCAGCCTGGACACAGAGTCGGTTGCGGCGGGATCCATTGCCCAGGTCCATCGGGCTTGTCTGGTCAGCGGCGAGTGGGTGGCCCTCAAGATCCAGCGGCCCGGGCTGGAGGCGGTGGTGGAGCGGGATACGCGGCTAATCCGGGGCATTGCCGAGCTGGTGGCGCAAACGGAGTTCGGCAGGTTGGCAGATGTGGTGGCCTTGGCGGATGAGTTCTGCCGGGCCATTCAAGCAGAGCTGGACTTCACCCAGGAAGCCCGCCACACCGAGCAGCTCCGCCAACAGTTGCAAAGGGGGCGTTGGTTTGATCCGGCCCAACTGGTGGTGCCGCGCATCCATTGGCCTCTCACTACGCCAAAGGTGTTGACGCTGGAGTGGATCGAGGGCCGGCCCCTGTTGGAGGCGGATCGCAGCGACGCGGACCCGGAAAACATCGCCCGCCTCTTGACCCGCGCTTTTTTCCAGCAGATCTGCATTGATGGCTATTTCCACGCCGATCCCCACCCCGGCAACCTCTTTTACTTGGGATCCGGTCGCGTGGCCCTGCTGGATTGCGGCATGATTGGGCGGCTGGATCCGCGCACGCAGCAGATTCTGCTGGAGCTGATGCTGGCCATTGTCAGCCTCGATGCCCAGCGCTGTGCCGAATTGACCCTGGAGTTGGCCCTGCCGGAAAGATCCGCGGCCCGCTCGCGGGATCAGACTGTCAGCTTGGCCCAGCTCCAAAGCGACTACGAGCGTCTGCTGCGGCAGTACTACACCCTGAGCATTGCGGAACTCAACTTCAGCCAGCTCTTTTCCGAGATCCTGCAGGCGGCCCGGCGCAACCAGATCCGCATTCCCGGCAATTTGGGCCTCTGTGCCAAGGCGCTGGCCAATTTGGAAGGGATCGCCCGCCAGCTCACCCCCGACTACAACCTGCCGGAGCAGCTTCGCCCCCTGATGGCGGATGTGTTTCGGGCGCAATTGCTGGGGGAGGCCCCTCTGCCCTCGCTGCTGCGCACGGCTTTGGATTTGAAAAATCTCTCTCTGCAATCGCCGCGCCAGATGGAGCTGCTGCTCAGCCGCATCACCTCGGAAACCCAGCGCTGGAACTTGACCATCCAAGAGCTGGACGGGATCCGCAGCAGCCTGGATCAGTCGGCCAACCGCCTCTCCTACAGCATTGTGGTCGGCTCTCTGATCGTCGGGGCCGCCATCATCTCGGCTCAGACGCAGCGCTTCCAGGTCTTTGGGCTGAGCGAACTCCTCTTCGGCGCGGCCAGCCTGTTGGGGCTGTGGCTTGTCATCAGCATCCTGCGCTCCGGTCGCCTGCGCGGCTAGATTGGCTGAGGTTGGCTCATCAGTGGACTCAGGGCCCTACTGCCCTTGTCTGGATCTCGATGTTTCCAAAAGAACACCAAAACGGTATCAACGCCTCCGCGAGCGATCCGCCAAAAGCCGCAAAGGCCGATTCTTTCGTTCGATCCCTCGACGCCTTGCGCCACAAGGCTTTCCGGCCCCAAAACCCCCTCGCCAAAACTCTTTTTGCCGACTTTTTTCCGGATCCCTCGCAAATGGGTCTTGCATTCCTTGCCCTGCTTGGGTTTAATAGGGGTGGGGTTCCCCCTTCGGGGGGATCCCTAGAAATTGGAAACCTACACCAGGAGGCAGCGGATCCCCGTCGCTGGCAGACTGTAGGGTTCCCCCTTCGGGGGGATCCCTAGAAATTGGAAACGGTCATACAGTCGCGTATGAAGTGTAGCGCTTTTTTGTAGTTCCCCCTTCGGGGGGATCCCTAGAAATTGGAAACATCATGTCAACTCCTCCCTTACGTAGGAAGAAACAACACCCAGGAAGTTCCCCCTTCGGGGGGATCCCTAGAAATTGGAAACTCTCGAATGTATTGACACCGCTCTGCGCGGAGTATCTGGTTCCCCCTTCGGGGGGATCCCTAGAAATTGGAAACAGGGCAACAATGGCGAAGTCATCGAGTATGTGTATTCCCGTTCCCCCTTCGGGGGGATCCCTAGAAATTGGAAACGAACGGTTTTAGTAGCCTCCCGATACTTTGGGAAACTGTTCCCCCTTCGGGGGGATCCCTAGAAATTGGAAACAGCGTTGGCTACCACAACCACGATTCTCTCACACCTGTTCCCCCTTCGGGGGGATCCCTAGAAATTGGAAACTTGAAATCCACCATAATTTTGGCGATTTCCCTTACATGTTCCCCCTTCGGGGGGATCCCTAGAAATTGGAAACCCTTGTTTGGCACTCCTATATATATTATGGAACTACCCTAGGGTTCCCCCTTCGGGGGGATCCCTAGAAATTGGAAACGATGCTGAGTCTCGCGAGGTAGAGGAGGAAGATGAGGGTTCCCCCTTCGGGGGGATCCCTAGAAATTGGAAACCATACCTGGATTTGCGAGGTTTTTATCTTGACCGATAGGTTTGCCGTTCCCCCTTCGGGGGGATCCCTAGAAATTGGAAACTGGGTGTTGGGGGAGGAGGGAGTTAGGTTAGATTAAGTTCCCCCTTCGGGGGGATCCCTAGAAATTGGAAACGGGTGTAAGTAGTACTTCCTTAGGTATACTCTTGGATTACTCAAGTTCCCCCTTCGGGGGGATCCCTAGAAATTGGAAACCATCGCCAAACTTCGTGAGGCCCAAAAGGCCGAGCGTCGGGTTCCCCCTTCGGGGGGATCCCTAGAAATTGGAAACCATACCTGGATTTGCGAGGTTTTTATCTTGACCGATAGGTTTGCCGTTCCCCCTTCGGGGGGATCCCTAGAAATTGGAAACTGGGTGTTGGGGGAGGAGGGAGTTAGGTTAGATTAAGTTCCCCCTTCGGGGGGATCCCTAGAAATTGGAAACATGAGCTGGCGAAGTACAAGTACAATCACGAAATAGAGTTCCCCCTTCGGGGGGATCCCTAGAAATTGGAAACTGGAAGAGAATGAGACAATTTCGAGTTGTCTCACCGTTCCCCCTTCGGGGGGATCCCTAGAAATTGGAAACTACAAAGAATTCTTTGCTTCCCGTAAGGGAGTTTGTCCAGTTCCCCCTTCGGGGGGATCCCTAGAAATTGGAAACGTCATTGCCTCCAACCGCTGCAGCAGCTGGTTTAGAGGTTCCCCCTTCGGGGGGATCCCTAGAAATTGGAAACTAATCATGGACGTGGGGCAGATCCCAGCGCTCTGCTGTCTGGTTCCCCCTTCGGGGGGATCCCTAGAAATTGGAAACATTAAGGTCGGCAAGCCCTGCCGCCAATATGTTTAATGCAGGTTCCCCCTTCGGGGGGATCCCTAGAAATTGGAAACGTGTTATTTGATTCCCAAGGTGCGCAGAATTTCGTCCACCTCGTTCCCCCTTCGGGGGGATCCCTAGAAATTGGAAACTGGTGCCTAAAGGCTTCGACGGGAGCAAACCAGTAAAGCTGGTCAAATGGTTCCCCCTTCGGGGGGATCCCTAGAAATTGGAAACGAGACGAAGAAATCACGACCATTGATTAAGCACGCTTCAGTTCCCCCTTCGGGGGGATCCCTAGAAATTGGAAACAGCTGAATATCTACCGGGCACATGTAAGCCCGGCAGTGGTTCCCCCTTCGGGGGGATCCCTAGAAATTGGAAACTTGAAGTCCTGGGTAATAATTACCTCGAACTTATCTTTCAGTTCCCCCTTCGGGGGGATCCCTAGAAATTGGAAACTCTGCGACCATCATAACCGTCTGCACAACATGATTCGTTTAAGTTCCCCCTTCGGGGGGATCCCTAGAAATTGGAAACTAGATTCCCAATTTGGCTTTCAATTCCGCAAGCTCTTCATCCTCGTTCCCCCTTCGGGGGGATCCCTAGAAATTGGAAACGTCCCGTCAACTAGAGCGAAGTAAAAGTTGGAAACGTTCAAGTTCCCCCTTCGGGGGGATCCCTAGAAATTGGAAACAGTGATGATTAATTCACACACTCCCTTAACTAAGGAGTTCCCCCTTCGGGGGGATCCCTAGAAATTGGAAACTATCCCTGATGAAGGGAGGTAATCATGATCACTCTTCTAGGTTCCCCCTTCGGGGGGATCCCTAGAAATTGGAAACTCAATTCATGGACAACATGTCTCTGTGAAGTATTGAGTAGTTGTTCCCCCTTCGGGGGGATCCCTAGAAATTGGAAACTCCAAGATTGTACTCCAGCATTGTTACAAAGGCCTCCAAGTTCCCCCTTCGGGGGGATCCCTAGAAATTGGAAACCTACCCTGATAAAGGGAGGTACATATGTCTAAGTTTCAAATGTTCCCCCTTCGGGGGGATCCCTAGAAATTGGAAACAACAAGCATTTTTCTTTTGATTAATTATTATTACTTGGTTTTGTTCCCCCTTCGGGGGGATCCCTAGAAATTGGAAACAACGGAGAAAGACCTTGGATTGAGTTGGATGCCACATTTGGTTCCCCCTTCGGGGGGATCCCTAGAAATTGGAAACCAAACGGATGACGAGGAAGTCGTACATAGCTGATCAGTTCCCCCTTCGGGGGGATCCCTAGAAATTGGAAACTTTTTAGGTGAGCAAGTATACAAGTACATAAATAAAGCAGGTTCCCCCTTCGGGGGGATCCCTAGAAATTGGAAACAATCCCCTCTATTTCCAGGTCTTTGATCTATATTATGAGTTCCCCCTTCGGGGGGATCCCTAGAAATTGGAAACGCCAAAGACCCGAAGGCTTGGGGAATCACTTCTTTCACCAGTTCCCCCTTCGGGGGGATCCCTAGAAATTGGAAACCCTAGTCAAGTGCAGCAACTAAACCAACTCGCTGACTAATGTTCCCCCTTCGGGGGGATCCCTAGAAATTGGAAACTAACTAACAATGCTTTAGACTTTAAGATTTTGCTTTCAAATTAAAAGTTCCCCCTTCGGGGGGATCCCTAGAAATTGGAAACGGCGGCACAGGCATCTTGATGCGACGAGCGAATGCTGTTCCCCCTTCGGGGGGATCCCTAGAAATTGGAAACTAACCAGGTTCGGCTGCAGTATTTAATTGGGAAGACGGTTCCCCCTTCGGGGGGATCCCTAGAAATTGGAAACCTCCCGAACCTTCTCGGGATTAATGGGAACTATTTCACTCGGCGTTCCCCCTTCGGGGGGATCCCTAGAAATTGGAAACATGATCTGCTCTTTGGTGTACTTTGCCATAGTAAAACCGTTCCCCCTTCGGGGGGATCCCTAGAAATTGGAAACGGTCTTGAAACCAGGCAGGCTTTCTTGTATTCGTCAAAGTCATGTTCCCCCTTCGGGGGGATCCCTAGAAATTGGAAACTTCATTACAATCGCTAACATCCAAATCAAGGAGAAGTGTTCCCCCTTCGGGGGGATCCCTAGAAATTGGAAACATTACTTTTGTTACTATATAAGTACAAACTAGTAAGTAAGCGTTCCCCCTTCGGGGGGATCCCTAGAAATTGGAAACACTCTTATCCTCGAAGAGAGTGATGGTAGCGAGGTCATGTTCCCCCTTCGGGGGGATCCCTAGAAATTGGAAACTAGAATCGGGGTTAACCGAGGTCTGCTGCTTCTCACCGAACTTGTTCCCCCTTCGGGGGGATCCCTAGAAATTGGAAACTTTCCAAGCTTTTACAGACTCTGTTTCTTCGTCTGCTATTGTTCCCCCTTCGGGGGGATCCCTAGAAATTGGAAACTGTAGAGTTATTTATTTTTAGGCAGACTTTGTTGTTCACGTTCCCCCTTCGGGGGGATCCCTAGAAATTGGAAACATTCATCAGGGCTCGTCTAGTTACCAACAGTCTCAAAGAGACTGTTCCCCCTTCGGGGGGATCCCTAGAAATTGGAAACCCAACCTTGCGTGAGCGGCATAGATCTCATTTGTGACATACTGTTCCCCCTTCGGGGGGATCCCTAGAAATTGGAAACAGGAGTCTCGATTTGAGGATTGGTGTTTCAATTATTCACAGTTCCCCCTTCGGGGGGATCCCTAGAAATTGGAAACTAGAAAGAACACCCAGGTGTGAACCTGGGTGTTTGGAGCGTTCCCCCTTCGGGGGGATCCCTAGAAATTGGAAACCGCCCGCGAATGGCTGCGGTTGGAGGCTCTGCGGCAACGGTTCCCCCTTCGGGGGGATCCCTAGAAATTGGAAACTTGTCCGAATATCTCGACCCCATATGGTTCGAGTGACCTACGTTCCCCCTTCGGGGGGATCCCTAGAAATTGGAAACAACTTAGTATCCTTCAAAAGAGGAGCAGGTAAGAAGCTATTGTTCCCCCTTCGGGGGGATCCCTAGAAATTGGAAACATCACCCATCCGTTGCGATGGGGGGCCGCAATTAAGTAGCGGGGTTCCCCCTTCGGGGGGATCCCTAGAAATTGGAAACAGGAGATAATCCTGGGTGTCTTGTTTGGGGGAGATTAGAGTTCCCCCTTCGGGGGGATCCCTAGAAATTGGAAACAATACCTTGGCCCTGCGAGGTGGGGACCACCCTTATGGGTTGTTCCCCCTTCGGGGGGATCCCTAGAAATTGGAAACTAAACCGGACACCGCTCTTGGTACGTTGGACTCGCGTGTTGGTTCCCCCTTCGGGGGGATCCCTAGAAATTGGAAACAAGCGTATGGCATCCAGTGTACTCACTTTAGCGATTATGTTCCCCCTTCGGGGGGATCCCTAGAAATTGGAAACTTCTTACGTCCCAGATGGTCCCTAAACCACAGTAGTTTACCATCCCAATTTCTAGGGATCCCCCCGAGTTCCCCCTTCGGGGGGATCCCTAGAAATTGGAAACCTGTAAGACCCACCCCGGGTCCCAAGGGTGTGTCTATGTTCCCCCTTCGGGGGGATCCCTAGAAATTGGAAACTCGTTAGATAAGGGAGTAAGAAGGCCTAGTTCAGGTATTTGTTCCCCCTTCGGGGGGATCCCTAGAAATTGGAAACTCCCGATACTTTGGGAAACTTGGCTGGGTGTGGAGTCCTTTGTTCCCCCTTCGGGGGGATCCCTAGAAATTGGAAACTTGTTGGATCCCTTGCCGCGTTGGGTTGTATTTGTTGAGTCAGTTTCCCTGTGGTGAGGGATTCCTGAGGATGGGGAAAGGACTCAACAGCTTGCACCGGCTGGCGCGTCAGCATGCGCTTCGGGTTTTGGATGTTGCCGGTATAACCCTCAATGGCTCGCAACCTTGGGATATTCAAGTTCACGACGAGCGGCTATATCTGCGCTGCCTGCTCTATGGATCCCTGGGCCTTGGCGAGGCATACATGGAGGGCTGGTGGGATTGTGCCGCCATTGATGAGTTGATTTGTCGTCTCCTGACCACCCAGGCGCCGCAGCGGGTGGGTTGGCTAATTCAGCCCCTACTTGGGCTGGACAGTCGCCTCATCAACCGCCAGCGGGGCAAGGGGGCATTTGTCATTGGCCGGCGCCACTATGACATTGGCAACGATCTCTATGAGGCCATGCTGGATCGCCGCATGATCTATAGCTGTGCCTATTGGGATGGGGGTGCGCAAACTCTGGATGAAGCCCAGGAGGCCAAACTTGACCTCATTGCCCGCAAGCTGGAACTCCAACCCGGCATGCGGGTGCTCGACATCGGCTGTGGCTGGGGAGGCACAGCGCAGTACCTGGCCGAACGCTATGGAGTGCAGGTTGTGGGCATCACCGTCTCAAAAGAGCAAGCCAAACTGGCCAGCGAACGCTGCCGCGGCCTGCCGGTCGAGATTCGGTTAGAAGACTATCGCCAGACCCAGGGAAAGTTTGATCGCATCCTTTCTGTCGGCATGTTTGAACATGTTGGCTACCGAAACTACCGAACGTTTATGCAGGTAGCGCGCCGCTTGTTGAACGACAATGGCTTGTTTCTTCTGCACACCATCGGCAGCAACGTGGCCTACCAGGGGCGGGATCCCTGGATTGAGCGCTACATTTTCCCCAACTCGATGCTGCCCTCGCCTCATCTGATTACTGCAGCCTTTGAGGGCTTATTTGTGCTGGAAGACTGGCACAATTTTGGGATCAATTACGTGGCCACCTTAAAAGCCTGGCACGCCAATTTCGAGCAGGCATGGCCAAAATTAGCCGACCGCTACGATGAGCGCTTTCTCCGCATGTGGCGGCTCTATCTCCTGATGAGTGCCGGTAGCTTCAAGGCCCGGGCCAGCCAACTTTGGCAACTGGTCCTCTCACCACGGGGAGTAAGTGGCGGCTATCGCTCGCTTCGGTAACGACAGTCCCAAAAGTTTGCAGGTGCCCCTGCGCCCTCGCTGAGTGGGGGTGTTATGATGAGTTTGATTATCATTCTCACTCTAGACAAGCTGAGGGATGCCCGCAGCTCTGCAGCAAATTGTCAATCGCTTCCAGAAGGCCAAGACCTCGCGGCAGAAGTATGAGCTTCTCCTAGCCTATGCCAAGCGCCTGCCACCCTTTCCCGAAGCGGAGAGGAAGGAGGAGAACCTAGTCAGAGGTTGCGCTTCGCGGGTATGGCTGGCCACCGAGTTTAGGGAGGGCAAGGTCTACATCCAAGGGGATGCCGATGCTCAGTTGGTCAAGGGTTTGGTGGCCATTGTGGTGGAGGGGCTAAGTGGCCTAGCGCCGGAAGAGATTTTGGGGGTTTCCCCAGAGTTTGTGCGGGAGATGGGCCTCAATTTCAGCCTTAGCCCTTCCAGGAGCAACGGTCTGGTGAGCATGTTTTCGATGCTGCGGCAGAGGGCCTTGGCTTTTGGGAAGTCAGTTGCTTCCAGCTCTGCTGTCTCTGTTGTCTTGTGAGGTATTCAGGCTCATGACTGATCAAGCTAACTCTATCCGTTCGGCTCGACCGGTGCGATCGCTGGTCTCGCTGCTGGCCGCCCTCTCGGTCGGGATCCTGGGAAGCCTGCAGATGCGCCAAGAAGAGTCCCGGGCCCAGCAGGGATCCAGCCCCCCAAAGGTGGTGACCACGATTTTGCCGATAACGCAATTTACCCGTGCTGTGGCCGGGGATCGGGTAGAAGTCACGCCACTCCTTCCCCCTCAGATGGGGCCCCACGACTTTCAGGCTCGACCTGAGGAGGTTCGTTTGCTGGCTCAGGCGGATGTGCTGGTGATCAACGGGTTGGGTATGGAAACGTTTTTGGAAGGGTTGATCGCCAGCGCTGGGAACCCCCAATTGCAAATCGTTGACAGCAGCGAAGGGATCCCGACTTTGCAGACGGAGAAGCCAGAGCATGGGCACGGCCACAGTCACGGACATTCTCATGGCCATTCTCACGGGCACGGTCATGGACACTCTCATGGGCACAGCCACGGCAAGTTCAACCCCCACATTTGGCTGGATCCCAGGCGGGCTATTCAGCAGGTGGAAAACATCCGAGACGGCTTAATCGCTGCGGATCCGGCAGGGGCGGAGATCTACCGGGCCAATGCGGCTGCTTTTATCGAGAAGCTCAAGGCTTTGGATGAGGAGATTGCCGCTCGGCTAGCTCCCTTTGCCGGAAGAAGCTTTGTGGTCTTCCACGACTTTGCCCCCTATTTTGCCGAGCGCTACAACCTCAAAGCCGAGTTCTTGGTGGAGATCCCAGAGGCCAATCCTTCTCCAGAAGATGTGCGACGGGTGATGGAGACGGTGCGGGAGTCGGGCCTGAAGACCATCTTGGTGGAACCTCAGGTGGGAGACAACAACCCCTTCCAGATCTTGGCCAGGGATTTGGGGGTGGAAGTGCGGGTTTTCGATCCCATCGAGACTGCCGGCCCTGAGGGGATCGAGCCGGAATATTACCTGACCATCCTGCGGCAAAACGTGGAGAACCTGGTCTCCGCCTTTGAGAAGGAGACGGCCTTCCTGCCCCTGCAATTGCCGCTGCTGGGCCAAGCTGCTCTCGAACACCTGCTGGCGAGGGGGCGATGATCTCCTGCTCCGGCGAGGTTGTCCTGCGCGTCGAGGGGCTGACGGTCTATCGGGGATCCCGCTTGGCAGTACAGAATGTGTCATTTGAGCTGAGGGCGGGATCCCATACGGCCATTGTCGGCCCCAATGGCGCTGGCAAAAGTACCTTGGTGCAGGCCATCTTGGGGATCCTGCCGCGGCAGTGCGGCTCGGTTTGGATTCTGGGAGAGCCGGTGCGCCTGTCCGGCTATTTGCCCCCGTCAGTGCGGCAGCAGGTGGCTTACGTGCCCCAGCGTTTTCAGTTCAATCCTGGGATCCCCATGGTGGTGGAGGAGTTTGTGGCTTTGGGTTGGGGGGCGTTGCAACCCCGCTGGCCCTGGCAGCAGCGCTCTGCTCGGCAGCAGGCGGTGAAAGAGGCGTTGGAACGGGTCGGCGCATCCCACCTGTCCTCTAAGGCTTTGGGCCAGCTCAGCGGCGGGGAGCTGAAACGGGTGCTGTTGGCCTATTGCTTGGCTTGGCCGCGGCGGTTGCTTATCCTCGACGAGGCACCGGCAGGCTTAGATACGCTCAGCGAGGGGGAGTTTTACCGGCTCTTGGAAGAGCTGCGCCAATCTCTGGGCTGGGCCATTTTGCAGATCTCCCATGATCTGGAAATGGTGTCTTGCTATTGCGACCGCGTGCTGTGCCTCAACCAATCCCTCATCTGCCAGGGATCTCCCCAGGTGGCTTTGGCACCAGAAGTGCTGAGCCGGGTTTATGGGCCTGTTCGCGACAGCGGTGCGGAGCACCATTTTGTCCGCTACCACCGTCGCTGAGGGGAAGGCGATGTTGGAGGGCTGGGTGCGGGTAGTGGAGCTGTTGCAGTTGCCCTTTATGCAGCGGGCCATGCTGGGTGGGATCCTCACCGGCACGACAGGTGGGCTGCTGGGCAGTTTTGTTATTCTGCGGCAACTGTCGTTTTTTAGCGATGCCCTGGGGCATTCGGCTCTGCTGGGGATTGTTTTGGGAGTGCTGCTGGGGCTGAATCCCACCGTGGTGTTGATGGTGTTTGGGGTGGGATTTGCTTTGGGCGTCACCTTTGTCTTGGAGCGCACTCAACTGTCGGCGGATGCGGTGCTGAACATCATCTACTCTTCCTCTTTGGCGCTGGCCGTTATCGCCCTCAGCTTGCTGCCCGGCTATCGGGGCAACCTCAACCAGTTGTTGTTTGGGGAGATTTTGGGGATCAGCCCGGCAGCCCTGTGGACGAGCGGGATCCTCTTGCTGATCAGCTCGGCCTATGTGGGATTGACTTTGCCCTCCCAAATGTTGCTGACCCTGGATGAGCCGCTGGCGCGGGCGCGGGGGGTTCAGGTGGGCTGGCAGAAGCTGGCTTTTGTGGTGTTGCTGGCTGTGGTGGTGGCGCTCTCAATTCGCTCTGTGGGGGTGTTGCTGGTGAGCGCTTTTGTGGTCATCCCAGCCTCGACGGCAAGGCTTTTGGGATCCCGCTTTACAACCTATGTGCTGCTGGCCATAGGTATCGGGGGACTGAGCGCGGTGCTGGGGATGATCGCCTCGGCAACCTTCAACCTGCCCTCCGGCCCCAGCATTGTTGCCACCCAGTTGCTCTTTTTTCTCCTAGCTATGGCGCTCAAGGGGGTGTCGCAACTCCTGCAGCTCTAGCTAGCGGCAATCCAAGAGCTCTCTCGGGCAGCGGCTTTTCCTGCAGAAGCTGGCCAAACAGGCGGCGATAGCTCTCTGGAAAGACCTGCCCGCTGAGGGTGGGCTGCTCGTAGACGCGCTTGAGGGTGTTGAGATCCCGCTTGGTAATGTTGGGCACCCGCAACATCCGCCGATTGCCGGTAGCCGCCGCATGGTGTCCGCCATACATCAGATCCCGCAGGTTCGGGCTATGGCCCCACAGCCCCAGCCCATGCCCGATCTCGTGTCGGGCCACCGCCGTTATTTCGGCCAACCCCTGTCCTTCTGCAATGACGATGCGCACCCGCTGCTGCAAAGAGCCATCGGAGGCGAAGAAAAACTCCGGCCGGGCCGCCCCAGCCACCCCGCCGCCAATAGGAGGAACGCGGTAAATGCTCATCCCGTAGAAAGCCTCCTCCTCTTTGGCCACCACCTTGAGCGGGATGTAGGCCGACCACTCCTTCACCGCTTGCTCCACGGAGGCCTTCCACTGGGGGTGATCCCCTTGGATGTAGATAGGGACGGGATAGAAGGCCCACTGGGCATAGGCTCCACCTGGCAAAAGCGGCTCGATTTCCTCAAAGTAGTCTCCCACCGCCTTGTCGTAGGCGTAGCGATCCAGGCCGGGGGGGAGTTTGAGCCGCATCGGCTGCGGCAGTTCTCCGGCTTGAGTTTGAGCCTGGGCTTGCAGGGCTTCAATGCCAAAAAAGTGGGGAACCAGCAGGGATCCCCTGCCCCCCACTGCCAAAGTGAGGAGCATCGTCCAGCCGAGGATGCAAAGCTGTAAAAGGCGTCGCCGCATCAAAGCCGCCCTTCCGCACTTGTTTCTCTACAAGGTTAGTGGCTCGGAAAGCAAGTGTCATTCACGTCAGCGGTGCGGAGCACTTTGGGGGCCAAGACGGGGACGGTGGTCTATAATCCTGCCAATCCTCCCATTGCGTTCGCGCCAGCGGTGCGGAGCGCTTTCGTCGCCATGATCGAGGCTGTTCCTGCTGCCGATTCTGCCTTGCTGACCGTACAAGGGCTGCGGGTTTTCTTGCCCAGCCGCACAGTTGGCGTCAGCAGGAGGGAGCCTTCGGGATCCCCGGTGGTGGATGGGCTGTCTTTCCAGATCGGGATCGGCCAGACCTTGGGCCTGGTGGGGGAGTCGGGATCCGGCAAAACCATGACCGCCCTGACGCTGATCGATCTTCTGCCCAGCTCGGCTCGGGTGGAGGGCAAAATCCTCTTCAAGGGCCCTGACGGAACGGTGGACTGGCTGCAGTTGGATCCCCGACAACGGCGGCGCTATCGCGGATCCCAGATCGCCATGATTTTCCAGGAGCCGAGCACCGCCCTCAACCCCCTCTACACTTGTGGCCAGCAGTTGCAGGAAACCCTGAGGGCCAACACCTCTCTAACGCCGGTGGAGATCCGCGCCCAGGCCATTCGCCTGTTCGAGGAGGTGCAGCTTTCTCCCCAGATGCTGGAGCGCTACCCTCATCAGCTCTCCGGCGGCCAAATCCAACGGGCGGCCATCGCCTGTGCCATCGCCTCCAATCCCCAACTGTTGATTGCCGATGAGCCGACCACCGCTCTAGATGTTACGGTGCAAGCGGAAATCCTGCGCCTGCTCTGGGAGCTGCAGCAGCACCGGCAGATGGCCATCCTCTTCATCACCCACGATCTCAATTTGGTGGCCGAACTGGCAGATCAGGTGGTGGTGATGCGCCGGGGCCAAGCTGTGGAACAGGGATCGGTGGAGCAGATCTTTCGGGATCCCCAGCATCCCTACACCCGCGGCCTGTTGGCCTGTCGCCCGGTGTTGGAGCGGCGGTTGCGGCGGTTGCCCACCGTCCAGGATTTTCTGGAAAAAGGGGGATCCCCAGAGGAGCAGTGGCAGCAGGTGGAGATCCCGGCTGCCGTTCGCGTAAGCGGGACGGAGTCCTTAGAGGAAGAACGGCTGCGCCGGCTGTACAGTCAGCCCCCCCTGCTGCAGGTGCGGGATCTGCGAACCCACTACGCCGTCCGTCGAGGGCCATTTGGCCGCCAGGTGGGCGAGATCCGAGCTGTGGATGGGATCAGCTTTGACCTCTACCCCGGAGAGACCTTGGGGCTGGTGGGAGAGTCCGGCTGCGGCAAAACCACCCTGGGGCGAACCCTGTTGCGCCTGGTCCGTGCCAGCTCTGGCCAGGTGATCTACGACGGCGAGGAGCTGCTCCGCTTGCCGCCCCAACGCTTACGTCGTCTCCGCCGCGAGATTCAGCTGATCTTTCAGGATCCGGCAGCCTCACTGGATCCGCGCATGAGTGTGGGAGCCAGCGTCATAGAGCCAATGGCCCTGCACGGGATTGGGAGAAATGCTGCTGAGCGACGAGCACGGGCCCAACGCCTGTTTGAACGGGTAGGGTTGGATCCGGAAGCGCTGGATCGCCTGCCCCACCAGTTTTCCGGAGGACAGCGGCAGCGGATCTGTATTGCCCGCGCCCTGGCCTCGGAGCCCCGCCTGATCGTCTGCGATGAGGCAGTGTCTTCCCTGGATGTCTCCGTGCAGGCCCAGGTGCTGAACTTGCTCAAGGATCTGCAGGAGGAACTGGGGTTGGCCTACCTGTTCATCTCCCACGACCTGAGCGTGGTCAAGTTCATGAGCGACCGCATCATGGTCATGAACCGGGGCCGCATCGAAGAGCTTGGCCCCGCCTCCCAGATCTACCAGCAGCCGCAGCAGGACTACACCCGCCGCCTCATCGCCGCGTTCGCGCCAGCGGTGCGGAGCACTTCCCCCAAAGGGAGATCCGTTCGCGATAGCGGGCCGTAGGCCTTAAAAACGCACCCATTTGCCCCAAACGGGTTGAAAAGTTTCCCCTGCATCCGGCTCCGGGCTGGGCAACCCTGCGGGTTAACTTCGCAGTAAGATTTGCAATGAGGCTAAAATTAAGTAAACTTCCAGTCGTAAAGCTTCGGCTCTTTGTTAGCACATTTAACAAAACGTTTTATCCGCAGTTTGGGCTGCAACCGGCTATGGCTCGCATACTCATTATTGAGGACGACCCTTCGATTCTGGATATCCTGCGCATCAATCTGGAGTTGGCGGGCTACGAGGTTGTGAAGGCCACCGATGGGGTGCGCGGACAAGCACTGGCTCTGCAAGTTCTCCCCGATCTGATCATCCTCGACCTGATGCTGCCCCAGGTAGATGGCCTGACCGTTTGTCAGCGCTTGCGGCGGGAGGAGCGTACCAGCGAGATCCCGATTTTGATGCTCACCGCCCTCGGCCAAACCCAGGACAAGATCGAGGGCTTTAATGCCGGTGCCGACGACTACCTGACCAAGCCTTTTGAGGTGCAGGAGCTGCTGGTGCGGGTGCGGGCCCTGCTGCGTCGCTCAGACCGGATCCCACAGGCGGCCAAGCATGGGGAGATCCTCACCTATGGCCCTCTCACGCTGGTGCCGGAGCGCTTTGAGGCGTTGTGGTTCGGCAAAACGATCAAGCTCACCCACCTGGAGTTTGACCTGCTCCACTGTCTGATGCAGCGACATGGGCAGACCGTTTCCCCCAGCGAAATCCTGCAGGAGGTGTGGGGCTACGAGCCCGACGACGACATCGAGACCATCCGTGTTCACATCCGCCACCTGCGCACCAAGCTGGAGCCGGATCCCCGCCACCCCCAGTACATCAAAACCGTCTATGGGGCGGGCTACTGTCTGGAATTGCCCAACATCGCCGATCCCGTCCCACCGCAGCCAGAGCTGGCGAAAGATTCCCACAAATAATGATTCTTTCATGATTCTTGAGGATGCTGCTCACGCAACTGCTAATCTAGGGGATGCCCTGCTGCAGATTGCGCTCTGAGATCTATGCCTGGTGCCATTCGGTATTTGATGTGCCCACCCGATCACTACGAGGTGGACTATGTGATCAACCCCTGGATGGTGGGGAATGTTCACCGCTCTTCGCGAGAACGGGCGCTGCAGCAGTGGCAGGCTCTTTATCGGCATCTCTCGCAGCGGGCGGAGGTGAAGCTAATCCAGCCGGTGCCGGGATGGCCGGATATGGTGTTTACGGCGAATGCTGGGCTCATCCTGGGATCCAAGGTGGTGCTGAGCCGTTTTTATCACCCAGAGCGGCAGGGGGAACAGCCCCATTTCAAGGCTTGGTTTGAGGAACAGGGCTACACCGTCTATGAGCTGCCGCCAGCCCTGGCTTTTGAGGGGGCGGGAGATGCTCTGTTGGATCGGGCAGGGCGCTGGCTGTGGGCGGGCTACGGCTTTCGCTCCATGTTGGAGTCTCACCCCTACTTGGCCAAGTGGCTGGGGATCGAGGTGTTGTCTTTGCGGCTGGTGGACGAGCGGTTCTACCACCTAGACACCTGCTTTTGCCCCCTCTCCGAAGGCTATTTGCTCTATTACCCGCCGGCTTTTGATGCCTATTCCAACCGCTTGATCGAGATGCGGGTGCCCCCCGAAAAGCGGATCCCGGTTCAGGAGGCGGATGCCATTCACTTTGCCTGCAATGCCGTGGATGTGAACGGCACGATCTTGGTGAATCGGGTCAGCCCAGAGCTGGAAGCCGCCCTACAGGAGCGGGGATTTGCGGTGGTGCAGACGGAGCTGACGGAGTTCCTGAAAGCCGGTGGGGCGGCCAAGTGCTTGACATTGCGCCTCGACGAGACGGTGGCTCCCCAAACCGATCCAGTGGCCACGGTGCTCAGCCGGACGGTGACCCTCCAGGGACACTTGGTGGACAGCGATCTGCTCACCAGGGCCGTCGATTGCATTGTGGACAATGGCGGCAGCTTCCAGATCCTCAAGTTTCAGCTTGGGGAAAAACGGCAGAGCACTTCCACGGTGGAACTGGCCGTTTCCGCTCCCACCGAAGAGACCCTGGACACCATCCTCAGCGCCTTGATCGAGCAGGGGGCCCGTCTCTCGGAGGAAACCCAGCAAGACGCCCGTCTGGAGCGGGTGGAGAAGGCAGGGGTAGCTCCCGACGATTTTTATGTCACCACCATCTACCCCACGCAGGTGCGGGTGTCCGGCCAGTGGATCCCGGTGCAGCGGCAGCGCATGGATGGGGTGATCGTGGTCAAGGGATCCGATTGCAATGGCAAGACGGAGTTTTCAGCCTATTGCACCCTGATTCGAGATTTGCAGGTGGGGGATGCCGTGGTGTGTGGGGTGGAAGGGATCCGCACCGTGCGCCAGGCCAGCAAAGAGCGCTCTTCCCAGGAGTTTACCTTTATGGGATCGGGGGTCTCCAGCGAGCGGCGGGTGGAGATCCTGGTGGAGCAGATTGCCTGGGAGCTGCGGCAAATCAAGGAGCGGGGCGGCAAAACGGTGGTGGTGGCAGGGCCGGTGGTCATCCACACGGGCGGCGGATCCCACTTGGCTACCCTCATCCGCGAAGGCTATGTGCAGGCGCTGCTGGGGGGCAATGCCATTGCCGTTCACGATTTGGAGCAGAATCTCTACGGCACCTCGCTGGGGGTGGATCTGTCGCGGGGCACCCCGGTCAAGGGCGGCCACAAGCATCACCTCAAAACCATCAACCTCATCCGCAAGTACGGCAGTATCCGAGCTGCGGTGGAAGCGGGCGTGATTACCGGCGGGGTGTTCTACGAGTGTATTCGCGCTCAGGTGCCCTTCTCCCTGGCGGGATCCATCCGCGACGATGGGCCGCTGCCAGATACGGAGATGGATCTGATCAAGGCCCAACAGGATTATGCGCGGCTGCTGCAGGGGGCCGACATGGTGCTGATGCTCTCCAGCATGTTGCACTCCATTGGTGCCGGGAACATGACGCCTGCCGGGGTCAAGCTGATCTGCGTGGACATTAACCCGGCAGTGGTGACCAAGCTGGCCGATCGGGGATCCCTGGAGTCGGTGGGGATTGTTACCGATGTGGGCCTGTTCTTGAGTTTGTTGGTGCAGCAGTTGGCGCGTTTGGGGCAGGTGTATGAGCGCCCGCAACCTGCTCTTGCTGCCCGCTAGCCACCCCATCCATAAGCGCTGTTATCTTTTGGGATCCTTAAACTGGGATCCTCAAGCCTCAAAAGGGTATGCCTTTTATTAGCCTGTTGACGGATTTTGGCCTGCAGGATCCCTATGTGGGCATTATGAAAGGGGTGATTCATACCCTTTCCCCACAGGCTCAACTCATCGACCTCAGCCATGGGATCCCGCCTCAGGATGTGGCGGCGGCTCGCTTTGCCCTGATGACGGCCTACCCCTATCTGCCGTCGGGCACCATTCACCTGGCCGTTGTGGATCCGGGGGTGGGGAGTAGCCGCCGGGCGGTAGCCATCCAAACCGAGACGGGCTTTTTGGTCGGCCCTGACAACGGCCTGTTCAGCGGCGTTTTGGCCCAAACTCCGGCGCTGGCTGCTGTGGAACTCAACCGGCCCCGCTATTGGCGCACCCCCTCTCCCAGCCGCACCTTTCATGGGCGGGATATTTTTGCCCCGGTTGCCGCTCATCTGGCCAACGGGATCCCTTTGGCGGAGCTGGGGGATCCCCTAGACGTAGCAGAACTAACCCGCTGGGAGTGGCCGCCACCCCAGATGGAGACCAACGGCTGTCGCGGCCTGGTCCAGGCCATCGACCACTTCGGCAACGGCATCACCAACCTGCCCGGACAGTGGGTGGAAGGTCGAAGCTGGAGCGCCTGGATCAAAGGGATCCCCGTCCGCTCCGTGGCCACCTTTGCCGAGGGAAGCGAGGGCGAGCTGCTTGCCCTGGTGGGCAGCTCCGGCTGGGTGGAGATCGCGCAAAACCGGGGCAACGCCAGCCGCACCTTGGATTTCAAAGTAGGGGACGAGGTGCGCGTGCAGTGGGATAGCTAGCCGAACTCCCTCCCCCCTGCCCCCTCTCGCTTGGGGAGAAGGGAGACTAGGCAGGCTGGCTTTCCACCGTTAAAGTTTCCGGCTCAGCTGCGGAAGTTGAGGTTCCTATCTGAACTTTGACCGCCCGCACGGCATCGGCCTTGGGCAGGGTGAGGGTGAGAATGCCATCCCGGTAGATGGCCGAGACTTTTTCCGGCTGAATGCTTTTGGCTAGCTTGAGGGTGCGTTGAAAAGGCTGAGGCTCCACCTCTTGGTAGCGTAATTCAGCACCTTCAGGGCCTTGAAGCTGGATCTCACCGCTGATGGAGAGCTGCTGGGCTGTGGCCTCGATGTGGAAGCGTTCCCGATTGGCCCCCGGCGCCCACAACTGGACGATGTAGGCTTCGCCGCTCTCCCAAACCTGTAATGGCGTGGGGAAGAAAGTGCGAGGGTGCTCTCCAGAGCTCTGCTGCCTCGGGAAGTCAAGGGTGCTTTGCTGCACGCGCACATCGAGGATGGGGGTGAAGTAAACCAATTGCATAGCCGCTCCTTGGGTAGTAGGGTGGACAATTCTTGAAAAACGGGTCAACAGGGGTAACAACCGGATCCCACCGTTCTACAGAACTCCCCCCACGTCGGAAAAAGCTGTATTGAGACGAGATGGGATCCAAACCCCGTTCTGCTTCAATGATCCAAGACCGCTGTTGCCAGCAGGGAGGGCAAACCGATCCAGCTAGGGGAGGATCCCATCACCTTTCTCCAAAGTTCACTTTGGACAACCTCATCTAGAGCCAGCGGGATCCCTGTCGCAACCTTTTCTCTGCCGGTTCGATCGGCTTCTGCTGAGAATGCTGCCGCCAGACAGCTTGACAGAGGCATGGGCGTTAGGGCCGCGCGGTAACAGCCTGGATTCTCTAACAGTTCAGCACAGTTTATCAAAGTTTAAAAGTCTAACTCTAGCTTCAATTGAAGTTGTTTGGTTAGTCTCTCAGTTTGGTAGCAAGTTTTGAGAGAGACCTGACAGACAAGGCAGGCCGCCTCTAAGATGGCCTTCAAACCAGGACAGCTTGAGCAGTGGGATCCCATGTACGTGTATTGCCCAGAAGAAGTTTTGGAGGCAGGAGCGCCATACAACCTTGAGGAGCTGATAGAACGGCTGGAGCAGGGGGATCGCACCCTTTTAAGCCGGTTGTTCGACGTTCGCTACCCCTACTGGAAACGCAACCTCCGGCGCAACGTTCGCTTGGTGGCTGATCTGCGCTATCTGGGAGAGGTGCCGGTTTTGGTCTTGTTTGGCCTTTGGGGGAGAGGCAGCCACGAGTACCGAGAGTTCCTGGAGCGGCGGCAGGATCCCAGCTATCAAGAGCGGGTGAGGAACTGGGTGTCTGACGATCAGCTACAGGCATGGCTGGCACAAAGGCAAGCGGAAAATGAACAAGAAGAAGCGCGGCAAAACCAGCTCCTCCCTCTGCCCAACGAACTGTACGATTGGATACAGTTTTTAAATACTCCCAACCGCCAGGAGCGGCTTGTGTTGGAAAGCGGGGAATGGGTTCGGCAAGTGCAAGCCCTTTCTCTAGAACAGCGGCGCCAAGTGTATCGGGCGGTAGAGCAATTCATCATTGGCGATGAGAAAGGGAATCTCTACTGGAAACTACCACTGTTTTATCCAGAAACTGAGGTTAGGTGCTGGCGGGAAGGCTCGATACATCTGGCTATCAGCCTGGTGCAGGTATGTGAGCAGGAAAAAGTCTTATCTCCATTTTTAATTGGAGTTTACGACCACGCTCCGGAGCAGAGAGAGTGGTTTGACCTGGGGCGCCGAACTTGCCTATTTGGGAGTGGGGCCGATCAGCCGGATATTCTCCAACACCCACAATCTTTAGAGATTTGGAAGCGATATGCCCGCCGCGCCTACCCCGACTCCATGGTTGCAGATGAAAACGTCTGGCTGGAAATCCAGGAGACTACAGAGGGGAACTTAGCTTTGTCGATGGAGGAAGAAGAAATTCTCCAAAGCACCTCTATGCCTCTACTAATCAACGGGCGAGCTGGGAGCGGCAAATCTCTGATGTTGTATTACCGTTTTGCTGATTACTGCAGCCATTACCTGAAGGATTCAAGCAAAGGAAGCTTTCAGTACCGTCCTCTCTTTTTAACCTATAGCCCGAGTCTAGTACAGCAAGCCCGCAGCAAGGTAAGTACAATTTTGCGGGTCAACCATCGTTACCGAGAGAGAGGCAGTGACTTCTCAGAAGGGGAAATTGAGCGATGTCAAGCTTTCTTTAGCACCTTCCAGGACTACCTGTTAAGCTGCCTTCCACCAGAGAGACAAGAACGCTATCAACCGGAGCGATATGTCAATTTTTATCGATTCCGGAGCTGGTACCGCGGCCGCAGTGATGTAGAATTAGCTTGGCATACGATTCGTACTCTGATCAAGGGCTATGGAGTAAGCGACTACTTGGATCCAGATTGCTATCGGGAATTGCCTCAAGCCGACCGCACTGTAAATGTAGAAGTCTTTGATCGAATATACGAGCAAGTTTGGCCGGGTTATCAAGAACGAACTACCTACGGAAGCTACTGGGACGATCAAGATTTGGCTAGGGATGTGTTACAGAATGGTTTTCTTAGATCAATTCACCCAGTCATTTTCTGTGATGAGGTTCAAGACTTTACCCAGCTTGAACTGAATATTGTTTTCTGCTTGTCCCCCTGGGGAAAATATAAGTTGGATTGGGCTATCGAGCGTTTACCTTATGCTTTTGCTGGGGATCCTCTGCAAACTATCAATCCTACAGGATTTCGTTGGGGTGCCCTGAGGAGGTATCTCTACGAGCATATCCGTGCTTACTTGTTGCCCGGCCATTCTCTCGAGATTCCAAGTCCCCGGGAGTTAAAAAATAATTACCGCTGTAGCCCTCAGATTACTCGTTTTAGCAACCTTATCAACTTGTGGCGGCGAGTTCTTAGCAATGATCGGGGGATTTGCCCACAGCAGCCTTGGCGTTTTCAGGAACCGGGGAGGCCAGCTCAAAAGTTTGTACTGGATGGCCAAGACAAGAACTTAACTCAACATGAGCTGAGGAGTATGCTCAGGAACAGCACGGGTACAGTTTGCATCCTGCCTTGTTCTATAGGAGAGGAGCTGGACTACGTGCGCCAAGATCCCGACCTCCAGAGGGTTTTTGCCGAAGAGCTGGAGCAAAATCTCAAGCCGGCGCTGCTGCAGACTGTTACCGCTGTCAAGGGCATGGAGTTCAAAAAGATCATTCTCTACAAGTTTGGCGACTGCTATCGACAAAACTTTAGCCGAAGGCTTAACCACTACGCTCAAGAAGCTGCAGAGAAGGTATCCCTGCAACTACATTATTTTCTCAACCAGCTATACGTTGGTATTACCCGCCCCATCGAAGCCTTAGCTGTTGTGGATACTGCAGCCGGCTGGCGGGAATTCTGGGATCCTGCCTTGGAGATTGACTTTTGGCTCAATCACTCTCATTTGCAGCCCGATCGATCCCAATGGCAAACGCATCCGCCTGTACTGGCCGGCTTCGCTCAAGGCACTGGCATCCAATACTGGACGGGTAAAAACTTACAGGATGTGCTGGACTTGGCTCTTGGGTTTCTTAGGCAAGGGGTAGAGGAGGGAAATCCTGAGCTCTTGGAAGATGCGCGCGCCTTTGCTCGGCAGGCAGGCAACCAGAAATTAGAACAGGAATGCCAAGCTTGGATCCTCAAGCTGCAGAGGGATTACGTTTCTGCAGGCCGTCAGTTTTTAAGCTTGGAAAGATCCGCCCTACCCAATAGAAATCTCATCCGAGAAGCCTGGGAGTGCTTTTGGAAGGCAAAAGCTTGGTCAGAGTTGCAGCAGCATCGTTCTACTCACTTTGCCAGGTGCTCCGAGATCCCTAACTACGGTCCTCTGGTGGATTTGATGGTGGTAACCCAAAGCAGCTCTGCCAAGTCCATGGAGCGCTTTCGACAGATAGTTCGAGTGCGAGATTGGTTGAGCGTTGAGGTCAGCCCGAAGCATTCGGATCTGACTTGGAAGGTTTGTGTGGAGAAGTTTTTGGCGGAGCTGGAGGAAGTTTTCGATAACCTAGGGACTTTTTGTCCTAAGCCGGAGGATCGTGAACTTTTTTGGCAAGAGACTCTTGAGGCTTTGAGGGAGCGTTTGGCCTTTCTTGGTCAGCGGCAGCCGTTCGCAGGGCAATATCACAAGATTCTCGGCATCTGTTATTTCCAGCAACAAAAACTTGAGGAGGCAGTTGCCATTTGGGATCAAGGTGGCCAAACGGAGCATTCCCGCTACTACCGAGCCAAGATCCAATTGGAGAAGCCGCCTGGCCAGGTGAGGTGGCTATCCAAAGACCGGCAGGACGCAGCAGTGGTGAGCAAATGGCAGGAGGCGGGACGTCCCCTCGCGGGCGAGTGGGAGGAGTACATCAACGACGTCATTCTCAGCCTGGAGCGCTTGAAAGAGTGGCCGCTGCTGCTGCGAATCCTGATCCGGCGCCGCGAGTGGTGCAGGCTTTGGGAAGTGGTTCAGGCCCACCCACAGGCGTGGCAGCGCGGACATGACTACGAGTTGGTGGCCAGCATGGCTCGAGACATGGAAACCAACTGGGATGAGCTGAGGTGGAAGCTCCCTGGACTGCGGGATTTTCTGCAGGAAGTGGTAAGCAGTGTGCGCGGGGAGCACGCTTGGTGGCTGCAGCCGCTGGAGGTGGGCCTAGCCTACGAGCGACTGGGCTGCTACCGAGATGCGCTCAGGTTTTATGAGCGCTTTGCTGAAAACAGAATCGGTAGAATCCCAAGATGGCAACGCTCTCAGATTCGGCAGCGCTGGCTTTTGGTTCACAAGAAGTACAGAGATTCTCTGCAGGCGGAGGGACGACCGACCGATCTTTTGGCGGAGGAGTTTAGCCGCGCTCAAGAGCGCTGGCGTGAGCAACTGCCCCAGGCAGAGCCCGAGCTGGAGGAATGGGATCCCTGGCCACATGACTTCGTGGAGCACCCCAGCCCTGTTCAAAGTTGGCTGCTGCAGCGGGAGCAAACTGAAGCTCAGAGACTGCAAGTGGCAATCCGCGAGGAACTGAAGCGGCTCAACGAGAGGCAGCTCCAGCAAGTTCATAGCCTGATTCAGCGATTGCTCGGCCCAGGTTGAGAAGGAGTTGGAAGTAGAGCCAACTACCGCAAGATCTGCCGCAGCCGCTCCAGGGCGCGTTGGTTTTCTTCAGGGGTGCCCACCGTTAGGCGCAGCCCGCCGCCGGTACAGCGCACACAAGTTCCCAGCTCTTGCCAGGCCCGCTGCAGATCCTGGGGATCCCATCCTGCCACCCGGAAGTAGAGAAAATTGGCCTGGCTGGGCCACACCCGCACCCCCGGCAGTTCCTGCAGGGCTTGGTAGAGGGCATCTCGTTCCTGACGGATGAGGGGTAGGTCGGCCAAAAACTCCTCGGCATGTTCCAGGGCGATCTGAACGGCCCACTGGGAGATGGCCGAGAGATTGTAGGGCAGGCGGATGGAGTCCAGCACCTGGATAAGCTGCGGATGGCCGATGGCATAGCCCACCCGGTGAGCTGCCAGGCGAAAGGCTTTGGAGAAGGTGCGCAAGATAACCCAGTTGGGGTGCTCCGCCAGCTTGGGCAGGGCTGTGTGCCGGCTGAACTCAAAATAGGCCTCATCCAAAATCACCAGAATCTCTTCGGGCAGCCCTTCCACCCACTCCCACTCTGCAGCCGTCAGGCCATTCCCCGTCGGCGAGTTGGGATCCACCAGGCACACCACCCGAATCGGATGCTCCCTCAAGGCCTGTTGACATCGCTCTAGATCCAGAGCAAACGTCTCCGGGTCGCGGGGAACCCGCACCACCGGGATCCCCAGGCTCTGGGCCAGGATGGCGTACATGGAGAAGGTGGGCTCTGCCACCAAAATGCCGCCCCGCCCGCCCAGACAGGTGGCAATCAGCAGGGAGCGGATCAGCTCATCCGACCCATTGCCCAGGCTGATCTGCTCTGGCTCCGCTCCGGCATAGGCGGCGATGGCCTGCTTCAGGCCCCGGTGGTGGGCATCGGGATAGCGGTTGCTGGGGATCCCCTTTTCCCAAAGGAGGGAGAGCTTCTGCTTAAAGCCCGCCGGCCAATCGAGGGGGAACTCATTGGCATCCAGCTTGTCGGCAGCCGGGGCTGGCACAGCGTCGTAGGGCTTGAGGTAGAGCAAGTCGGGGCGCAGATACTGCAGAGCACACATCTTCCTGACGGGGAGAAGTAGCTATTATATCAGGACCAACCCGACCACTTATTCTTTTGTCAGGGATCCCTGCTGACGTAGCGCCTCAAAAAGGGCAATCGCTACGGCATTGCTGAGGTTCAGGCTGCGCACCGGCCCCCGCAGTGGGATGCGCACGCTGGGATAGGTTTCCAAAAACATGGGATCCAACCCCCGGCTTTCGCTGCCGAACACCAACCAGTCTCCCGGCTGATAGGTTACTTCCGTATAGAGGGCTTTGCCGCGCACACTAAAACACCAGAACCGGGCCTCAGGGTGGGCCTGCACCAGAGCAGACCAAGAGGGGTAGCGATACAGTTGGACGTGCTGCCAATAGTCCAGCCCCGCCCGCTTGAGGTAGCGATCCGAAAGGCGAAACCCCAGAGGATCCACCAGATGGAGAGGCGTATCGGTGGCTGCACAGGTGCGGGCGATATTCCCCGTGTTGGCCGGGATCTCTGGGGCAACCAAAACAACGTGGAAGGGCATAATCCTATCCTACTTGCCCCCAAATCCGCGGTTGCCGCCCCCTTTTTTACCCCCACCTTTGCCCGGTTTGCGGCTGGGCTGTTGCCGAGAGGGAGAGGCCGTTGAACGTCCGCGCCAACTGGGATCCCCGCCGGGAAGAGAGGTACGCCCACCCCCCCAACCCATACCGGGAAAACCGCCACCCATGCCCATGTTGCGCATCATGTCGCGCATGCGTTGAAAATCACTGACCAGTCGGCTGACATCCTCCAGCTTGTGGCCAGATCCGCGGGCCACCCGTCGTTTGCGGCTGACGCTGCGGGCCAACAGATCCGGGTTGCGCCGCTCTTCGGGGGTCATGGAGTTGATCATGGCTTCGGCGCGGGCCAGTTGGTCTTGTCCCTTTTGCAGTTGTTCCTCGCTGATTTTGCCCATCCCCGGCATCAGTCTCAGCAGCCCTGCCAAGGATCCCATGCGTTTAATTAGGCGCATCTGCTTGAGGAAATCGGTGAAATCAAACTGGGCGGTCATCATCTTCTCCGCCATGCTGGCGGCATCTCCCAGGTCGATTTCCTCTTGAGCTTTTTCCACCAAGCTGAGGATATCCCCCATCCCCAGAATGCGGGAGGCCATGCGATCTGGGTAAAAGGGATCCAGCGCTTCCACCTTTTCGCCAACACCGATGAACTTGATGGGCTGACCGGACACTTGGCGAATGGAAAGGGCGGCCCCACCGCGGGTGTCCCCATCCAGCTTGGTGAGAATGGCGCCGGTAATGCCCAAGCGCTCGTGGAAGGCTCGGGTAAGGCTGGCTGCCTCTTGGCCGATCATGGCATCCACCACCAGCAGGATCTCGTGGGGCTGCACCGCCGCCTTGATCCGCTCCAGCTCCGCCATCATCTCCAGGTCAATCTGCAAACGACCGGCAGTGTCCAAAATCACGTAGTCGTAGCCCTGCTGTCGGGCCGCCTCCACCCCTTGCCGGGCGATCTCGACGGGATCTGCTTTGCCCAGGTCGAAAACGGGGATCTGAATTTGCTGGCCCAGCGTCTTGAGCTGGTCGATGGCCGCCGGACGGTAGATGTCTCCGGCCACCATGAGAGACTTCTTGCCCTGCTTGCGCAAATACAGAGCCAACTTGGCGCAGGTGGTGGTTTTCCCGGATCCCTGCAAACCGGCCATGAGGACAATGGTGGGAGGCTGCTCCGCTTGGGCAATGGGCACGTTGGCTTCCCCCATCACTTTCACCAGCTCGTCGTGGACGATCTTGATGAACTGCTGATCCGGCGTCACCCCCAGGATGACCTCGGATCCCAGGGCAGCTTCCCGCACATCCTCGATGAACTGCTTCACCACCTGCAAGTTGACATCCGCATCCAGCAGGGCTCGCCGCACCTCCCGCAGAGCTTCTTGAATGTTGGTTTCGGTGATCTTGTCCTGGCCGCGCAGCTTTCTCCAGGCCAATTCCAACTTCTCGGAGAGGGCATCAAACATGGGTGCTGTCTATCCTGTCAGGCGCTTCGGGGGCATTTCCTACCATAGTCGAATCGGGGCGACTCCATCTTGGGGATCCCAACCAAGGTGGCTATCCCGGCCCAGAAAAACTGGCGACTTCACAAAAGTTTAAGCAACAATAGAGGGCGTTGCATGCAGATCTTCCATGGTCAGCGTCGCTTCCCTTCCCTACAGCACCACCGACTGGCAATTGGGCTATCGCTCCCTATCCCAGGAGTACGACTATTGGATTACGGAGATCGAAGGACGGATCCCGGCAGGGTTGCGGGGAACCCTGTTTCGCAACGGCCCGGGCAAGCTGGAGGTGGGATCCCAGCGCTACGGACACCCGTTCGATGGCGATGGCATGGTCTGCGCCATCACCTTTGTGGAGGGGAAGGTTCATTTTCGCAACCGGTTTGTGCGCACCCGCGAGTTTGAAGCAGAGGAAAAAGCCGGTCGGGTGCTTTACCGAGGGGTGTTTGGCACCCAAAAGCCGGGCGGCTGGTGGAGCAACTTTCTCGACTTGCGGTTTAAAAATCCCGCCAACACCAATGTCATCTACCAGGGAGACAAGCTGCTGGCCCTGTGGGAGGCCAGTGCCCCTTACCGGCTGAACCCGGCCACCTTGGCCACCGAGGGGATCGAAACGTTTGCAGGAGGGATCTCGGCCAGCCAGCCTTTCACTGCCCATCCCCGGCGGGATCCCCACACGGGAGATCTCATTGCTTTTGGGGTGCGGGCTGCCCAGAACTCCACGTTGCTGTTTTACCGTCTGGACTCGCGCGGGCGCTTGGTGGAAAAGCGGGATTACCGCCTGCCCGGTTTTGCCTTCCTGCACGATTTTGTCTGGACACCCCGCTACCGTATCTTTTTCCAAAATCCCTTGGCTTTCAACCCCCTGCCGTTTGTGTTGGGCTGGCAACCGGCGGGCACCTGTTTGACCTTGAAACCGGGGGAGCCGACCCGCATCTGGCTCTTTCCCCAGGGCGATAAGCCGCTGCAACTGGAAGCGGAGCCGGGGTTTGTTTTCCATTTTGTCAACGGCTACGAAGTCGGGGATCAGGTGGTGGTGGATGCCGTCCTCTATGAGAACTACCCTGCCCTGGAGCCGGATGCCGATTACCTGCAGATTGACTTTGCCCAGATTCCGGCGGGCAAGCTGTGGCGGTTCTATCTGGATCCCAAGGGGGGCAGCGTGAAGCGGGAACTGCTGCTGGATCGCTCGGTGGAGTTTCCGGCCATCCACCCGGCTCGAATGGGGGGATCCCACCGCTACATCTACATCGGGGCCACCCATGCCCCCGGCCCCAATGCTCCCCTACAGGCCATCCTCAAGCTGGATACCGCCACAGGCCGCACGCAGCAGTACAGCTTTGCCCCCCGCGGCTTTGTGGGAGAACCGGTGTTCATCCCCGATCCAGAAGGTCAGGGCGAAGAGGCAGGGTGGATCGTGACGGTGGTTTTTGATGCGGCCAGCCAGCGCTCTCAAGTGGTGATCCTAGAAGCAGCCGACCTGACAGCCGGCCCCGTCGCGCGGATCCCATTGCGGCACCACATTCCCTATGGCCTACACGGCAGCTTCACTCCGCAGGTGTGGGCAACGCCCGCCTAAACGGTGAACCCCAGGAATGGCTAATGGATCCCATCGGCTCGGGAAAGATCATGCGCCCCAGCCTTTGCGGGAGCCCTGGGGATCGGCCAGTTGGATCCCGGCTGTGCAAAAACACCTCCAGTCAGCGTTGCTGGAAAAAACTACAGATACTCATCAATATCAATGGCCCTGTCTGGGGAATAGACATCCTGCAGCCTGAGAACCATTCCCTTGGAACAGTTGCTACCATTGGCTACAGGTCGGCTACAGTGTTGACAACTGCTGGCTCCCCAGTTCCCGACGAGGGCACCTGCTGGGAGTTTGTCAATGGAAGCAGGATGGAAAGACGCTGTTGGGCGTTGTTAGGCTAGTGAATGGTGTGTTGAGCAGGTCTTGGGTCAAGAGCAAAGTTATGGCCTGTTTTTGCAACGGTAAATGTCTGCCGCCGAGCATTCTGAATTGACAGCAACGGAACCGTCACAATGTCCTCCGATCTGAGACCTCCCTTTCGACCTGTACGGCCCCCCAGACCCAGCTCAACCGGCGAGGCCAAGGGATCCCTGTCGTCGGCAAAAGCTCAGGATCCTGGTGCTGCTCGCGACAGCGGGACGGAGTCCTTGCAGCCCGTTGTCAGCACCACCGCTACCTTGGGGGAAAAGAAAGCGGCAGAAAGAGAGCGAGTCTGTTTGGAACCCATCCCCCCGCCTGGGGAGAAGATGCAATACCGAGCCATCGGCCTCATCGAAGGGCAATACATCCCCTCCCCAGAGCACTTTACCCGCGGGATTTTGCGCACCTCGGATGGCTTGGATCTGAATGCCGTATTGCTGGGCCGGGTGATGAGCCTGGTACGCAAGCATCTACGGCCGGAACGCAACTATCTGTGGGTGGTTTATCCTCGCACCCGCGACAAAACCGAAGATCTGCACGTGCAGTTGCTGGGGGTGTGGGCCCCAGAAGAAATGGGGCGAACTCTCCCCGAGGGATCCCGTCCAACAGTGGTGCCGGATTGGTTTTCCATCCGGGGCGAGGTCGTTTTTCAATCCCAGGAGAAAGGGTTCATCATCGTCAAGATCCGTCAATCGGGCAAAAAAGCTTCTGCCAACTCCCCCGCTCAGCGAGTCCAGAAGGATGGAACTGCAGCCTCCAAGCCCCAAGCCTTTAAATTGCGCCTGATCGGATCCCTGCCGGGCAAAGGGGTAGGCAATTTCTGGGATCTGCAGGTGCGCCGCCGTGGATCCCTGCTCTATGTGGAGGCGGGCACTCCCATCGGCCCTGTGCTCAAAACGCCGCCGCGCCCACGCCTGAAGCGTTCCCCCCCCCAACCCAAAGCCAGGAAGAGTTCCACCCCCTCGACACGTGGGGAAGCGTCTATTCAAGAGCCGTTTTATCCTCTGCGAGATCCCACAAAAGTACCCAAGCCGGTTAAGAGAAAACGCCCATAAACTGGGCTAGTAGATCCTGCTTTAATGGAGCTTTTCATGTTGACCTTCTTGTTGTGAACCATTCTTTTACCCTGGTTAGGCCGTGGCAGAACCAACTCCTCCCAACAAACCTCCCAACAAAGATGAATTCATTTCGCCTCGCTATCCCTACTGGGGCGAAGTGAAGCCGCAGAACCTAGTTTTTGATGCCAACCTGCAGGAATTTAGCAATAAAGTGTCCTTGATTTGTAGCTTGGAAACCGGGGGCAAAATTACCCCGGAAGAAGCCTACCGGCAAATCAAAGAGCTGTGGAAACAACTCAAGCAGACCAAAAAAGCCATCTTGGACGATCCCCAGTGGAAGGAGTCTCCCCCCGACTTGCCGGAAGAGTAGCCGGCTGGATCCTGGCTAACCGCAAACGGTGTACACTGGGCGCGGATGCCGGGCTTGGTCAGGGAAGATGAGGACTTTTCCTTCTCCGGAGGCGCTGCGTCGGCTGCCAGCGGGGGCTGCCGATGGGGCCATCATTCTGGGCACGTTGGTTCTCCTGGCCTTGGTGGCGCAGGTGGGGGTAGGGGCTTTTGAGCGGTTTCAGCCCCCGGCGGTGGTGCCCCGGATCGACTTGGATCCGCGCAACCTGCCCTACTACGCGGCCCGCTCCACCTTGCGCATGTTCATTGCCTTGGCCTTTTCCACCCTTTTTACCTTGATCTATGGCTACATTGCTGCCAAAAGCCGCTGGGCCGAGCGAATTTTGATCCCCCTGTTGGATATCTTGCAATCGGTGCCGGTGTTGGGGTTTCTCTCCATTACCGTCACCGGCTTTATTGCCCTTTTTCCCGGCAGCTTGCTGGGGTTAGAGGCGGCTTCTATCTTTGCCATCTTCACCAGCCAAGTCTGGAACATGACCTTTTCCTTCTACCAATCCTTGCGCACGCTGCCTCAAGAGTTGGTGGAAGCGGCTACCTTGTATCGCCTGTCGGGGTGGCAGCGCTTTACCCAGTTGGAAGTGCCGGCGGCAATGGTGGGCCTCATCTGGAACGCCATGATGAGCTTTGGCGGAGGGTGGTTCTTTGTGGCAGCCAGCGAAGCCATCAGCGTGCTCAACCAGGAATACACGCTGCCGGGCCTGGGATCCTATGTGGAAGCGGCCGTCCAGGCGGAGGATCTGCCCAAGCTGGGCTGGGCGCTCCTGACCATGGCCGGGGTGATCCTGCTGGTGGATCAGCTCTTCTGGCGACCTTTGGTGGCTTGGTCGGATAAGTTTCGCCTGGAACAGAGCAGCGGGGCTGCCGCCCCCGAATCCTGGCTGTACGATCTGCTGACCACGGCGCGGATCCCGCGGCTGATCGGCAGTTGGCTGTCCCCCTTGGCAGAGTTGGTGGATCGGCTGTTGTCCCACTTAACTCGCCCCCGTTGGGTGGATCCCCTTAGTCCTGAGGTCGAGCGACGCCGCGAGCGGCTGCTAACCCAGCTTTCCTGGGCAGCTATTGGCGGCATTGGGATTTGGATTGTTTATTTTGTGGCTACCACTGTGGGCTTTGGAGAGGTGATGCTGACCTTCGGGCTAGGGATCCTCACCCTGCTGCGGGTTAGCGTGTTGCTGGTGTTCGCCACGGTGATCTGGACTCCCATTGGGGTGGCCATTGGCTTTAATCCAAAACTGGCGAAACTGCTGCAGCCGGTGGTGCAATTCCTGGCAGCTTTCCCGGCCAATTTCCTTTTTCCCTTTGCCACGTTGTTTTTTATCCGCGCCCAGATCAGCATTGAGTGGGGCAGCATTTTGCTCATGTCGTTGGGGGCACAGTGGTACATCCTTTTCAACTCCATTGCCGGCGCCCAGAGCATCCCCACGGACTTGCGAGAAATGGCTGTGGATGTGGGCTTACGAGGATGGCAGCGCTGGCGAAAGCTGATCATTCCAGGGATCTTTTCCGCCTGGGTCACCGGGGGAGTCACGGCCAGCGGCGGCGCTTGGAACGCCAGCATTGTCTCGGAGATTGTGGCCTGGGGATCCACCACCCTGACGGCTACGGGGTTGGGCACCTACATTGCTGAGGCAACGGCGGTGGGAGACTGGCCCCGCATTACCTTGGGCATTGGCATGATGAGCTTGTTTGTGGTGGGCCTTAACCGTCTGTTCTGGCGACGGCTGTATCAGTTGGCGGAAGAAAAGTATCACCTTTAGTCTTTTCAATTTCTGAGGCAATATGAGCTCTGCAGCTTCCCCCGTTTTGATCGAGGTCGAGAAAGTCTACAAGCGCTTTCCTTTGCCAGAGGGCAAGGGGGAGTTTACCGTTTTAAGCCAGATTGACCTGCAGGTGCGGGCTGGGGAAGTCTTGGCTCTGCTGGGCCGTAGCGGCAGCGGCAAAAGCACCCTTCTGCGCATCATGGCGGGCCTGATCCCCCCCAGTCAAGGGCGGGTGCTGAGCAACGGCCAGCCTCTACGCGGGCCTAACCCCGATGTGGCGATGGTGTTTCAGAGCTTTGCTCTCCTACCCTGGCTGACCGTGCAAGAAAATGTGGAGCTGGGGCTGCAAGCCCGAGGGATCCCCCGCGAGATCCGCCGGCAAAAGGCCCTGAAGGCCATTGACTTGGTGGGCTTGGATGGGTTTGAGAACGCTTACCCCAAGGAGCTTTCGGGGGGGATGAAGCAGCGGGTGGGCTTTGCCCGCGCCTTTGTCCTAGAGCCCAAGGTGCTGTTTATGGATGAGCCTTTTAGCGCTTTGGACGTGCTGACGGCGGAAAACCTGCGGGGGGAAATTGATGAGCTGTGGAATGCGCAAGCCTTCCCTTCCCAAAGCATCCTTATCGTTACCCACAACATCGAAGAGGCGGTGTTTTTAGCGGATCGGGTGGTGATTCTGGGATCCAACCCAGGGCGGATCCGGGGGGAGGTGAGAATTGACCTGCCGCGGCCCCACGAGCGCACGGATCCCCGCTTTAAGTCCTTGGTGGACTACATCTACGAGATCATGACCAACCCCGAAATTGCTGTTACCGGAGAGGTGGCTCTGCCTGCGCTGGCTGGTGATAAGGCCACTTCCCCCTATGCCTTGCCTCTGCCCCATGCGCGGGTGGGCGGGATCAGCGGTCTGCTGGAGTTGATCGTGGAGTGGCCGCAAGGGCGGGCGGAGATTGCCGATTTGGCCGAGCGGCTGCAACTGGCCGTGGACGATCTGCTGCCGATTTTGGATGCGGCGGTGCTGTTGGGCTTTGCCGAGGTGGCCAGCGGGGTGGTGCAACTGACCGAAATTGGCCAGGACTTTGCCAACACCACCATCCTGCGCAGCAAGGATCTCTTCCGACAACAGCTATTGGCACGGGTTCCCGTGTTCCGCAGCATCTTGCAGACTCTGGAAGAAAAAGGCAGCCGCTCCATGCGAGCGGACTTCTTCTTGGATCTTTGGGACGAACACTTCCCCCACGCTGAAGCCGAACGGCAGTTTGCCACCGCCATTGACTGGGGACGCTATGCGGAGCTATTTGAGTATGACGCCTCGGAAGAACGTCTCTATCTGCCCGAGCCAAGCGAGAGCTCCACTGCTCAAAAGCCTGTCGGTCTCAACTCTCGTTCCGACTGAAGCGCATCTGGCTCTGCCTTTTTCAAAGCTGCATCGTGGAGCGGAGGTATGGCGCCAATTCCAGAAAGTCCCAAAATCTACCACATTACCCATGTAGACAACTTGCAAGGGATTTTGACATACCCCCCTGCCTAAAGGCAGGGGATTCTTGTTACTGGTTCTGCGACAGCACTTACTTCATCCGGTTGCCCCTCAAAAGCAGCGGTGCTTATCTCCCCAGTCGTTCCCCCAAGCGGGGCAGTTCCCTTTTGCCCAAAGGTACTGTTTTGCCACTCCATTCCCAAGATGCTTAGTCCCTTCTTCAGGATGTTCAGAGCTGCGTTCTGGTCCCTGTCCAGCTCAAACCCACACTTAGGACAGACATGAGTTCTTGTGGATAGGGTCTTTACTACCCTATGCCCACAGTTACTACAGTCCTGCGTGGTGTACTGCGGTGGTACAGCTACCACCGCTTTATCCCACACCTTGCCGTAGTAGTCTAACCACTGGGTGAATAGGGACCAACTAGGTTGTGTTGATCTTTCATTTGAGCCAAAAGAGAGCACTGACGAGATAGAGAAAACTCAAGAAGTTCCTGGCCA
>NZ_JANSIF010000017.1:0-49598 GCF_047461935.1 Synechococcus sp. R55.4
CCTGCTCAGAGATAGGCAGGATGCGATCGCTTCTTTCCTGAACCATGTTCAGGAGAGTTCAGCGTGAATGTATCAGACAGGCAACTGCCCTTGAAAAGGCTTGAATGAGAACTACAGCCATCACTTGCTCTCGCCCGCCGCAGCTTAATTTTCCTCTCCAGCGCTGGCTGTGGAGTTGCTTCGGGGCCATGGCCATAACAGCTCTCACGGCTGTTGCAGCTTGGGCCCGGCCTGTGTTGGAAGTACGCATGACCCTGGGTTTGCCCATCAGCCCCAACTACTGGTACGTGGTGGCCCTCAGCCGGGCCGGTAGCCCCGGTCCCACCGCCAACTTGGTGGATCCCAACGTCCGTGTGGGGCCCAACGAGTACACCTTTGTGCGGGACTGGGATTACCTCATTCGGGTTACCCCCCTCAACGAAGAGTCGGTCTTGCAGGCCACCATCCAGCGGTTTGGAGAGCCGGAACGAGAGTTTGCGGTCGGCTTTAACCAGGTACGGGTCAATCGCCTCACCCGCGACCGCGATACCCTCAACTTCCAGATCGATATCTCCGAGCTGCAGGGTCTCGATGGGCGGGATCAAGATATTCAGGTGGCTCTGCTCACCGCTCGCGCCCCCTTCCGTGTGGCCCCCGAAGAGACCAATCTGGCCATTGATGCCACCCGGGGAGATTTGCCCAACTTCTATCGCCTCAGCCTGTCCAATCAGCGGCAGGTGGTTGTGGATGATCCCCAGCGACAAGAGACGGTGCGCCGCAGCCGCGAATTGATCCAACAAAGTGGCTCCGGAGCTGCCCTCACTCGCGACCTTATCGAGGGCGGGGCTTTGGAGATTTTGGCCGCCAACATCCTCACCTTCGAGCTGCGCCTGGTGGATCGCTAGAGAGGGATCTCTTCCCATCTGACATCTGCCCAAGACCGTTCTTGCAGCCCGGCAGAGCCTCAATCCCTCAATAGTCGTTCCAAGTTGCCGTGAACCGGCCCATTGGCTTCCCTCTACCCTTGGGAGAAAGGCTCGGGGATCTCAAGCGATTGGAAAAACTCCTTCTCCTGGAACGGGTGCAGGATCCAACATCACAAACAAAAACGACTCCAGCCCTGCCAGGTAGGTGAGCACCTCCTCCTGGGCCGCTTCCGGCTCTAACGTGTTGACCTGAGCTGCCTGCTCAATCATGGCCTTCACCGGCGTTGGCCCCTGCAACAGGGATCCCAGCCAGGCCATCTGAGGAGCTGGAATGGTTAGGCGTCCATAGCTAGCCCCCGGCCAATTCATGGCAAACTCCAGCTTCTTCTCGTAGGCTTTGGCGAAGTTTTGGCGAAATTCGACGTTGTCGGTCAGGATGGGGTTAAGCTGCACCCTGCCCCCCAGCCAATCGGCGTCGCTCCAGGGCAAGACCAAGGAAGAGCCGGGGTGTTCCGCCCAAAAGTCAATGAGGCGATGGTTGGGGTAGATCAGCTCATAAAAGTGATTTTGATCCGCAGGCGAGAGCTTGTCCAACTCAGCTTGCAACCAGGGGGGCATGGCCCTCTCCTTGAACAAAAGCGCCGGATCCCAGTCGGCATAGTCCACCAGACAAACCAGGCCCAGCTCAGCTTCCTCGAGCATGCGCATCAGGTCGGGGATCAGGAAGCCCTTGTCTCCTGGCAAGAGGTAGTTGGCCCGGATGTTGGTGTCGTCTTTGTAGATCTCAGGGTTCCAGCGCAGGGCTGCCCGCATTTCGTCCGAGGCCAAACTGGCCATGAATTCCCGTACCCGCTGACAGGCCTCAGGAGTGGGTAGATCAAACAGCCCCAGCAGCCGAAACGCCTCTTGTAGGCGAAAGATCACCTCCCGCTGGTAGGCGTGGTGCAGGTTGGCCCGCAGGATCCCGTCAGGTTTGAGAACCCGCTTGAGGGCTTTTAGCCCCGCCACCGGATTGTCCAGCAGATAGAGCACATCGTTGAGGCTGATGAAATCAAATTCCAGCCCCAACTGTTCGATGTCCAATAGGTTGAGAACATGGAGCTCCACCTCCCCGAAGCCGTGGTAGCGCAAGCGTCGCTCCGTCACCCGTACCGATTCTGCTGACAGGTCGCACACCACCAGCCGCGCCCCTGGATTGGCCTCCGCCAGGATCAACGTTTCCCAGCCCGAGCCGCAGCCAGCATTCAAAATGAGAGCGCCTTCGCTGGGCACAATGGCGCGGGTGCGGGCGTATTGGGCGGTGGTCAAACTTAGGCGGTACAACCCGTCAATGGCGTTGCGGCCCGAGGCCTCAATGGAAACATTGGGGTAGGGCAGTTCTTCGTACAGTTGCCGCAAAGATTCCGCAGTGCTCCGCACCGCTGACCCGAACGAGCTGCTGGCCATAGGGCTCCACACCGCTACCGTGAAGGGATCCGCTGCAGAAAGCTGCCCCCTATCCTACCCGCGATCCCTCCCCCGCAGGAATGCCTCTAAGGCCGCAGCCAGGGTTTCATTCCCCTGGAGATCCAACCCATCCGGCCTCTGGGGCGGGTGGGCGGGATCCTGCAAAAAGTCCCAGGATCCCTGAAAGAACTCCTCTGGGGAGAGGATGCGATGCCAGCCGTAGCGCTGCAGACCCTCAACCAGCAACGGCGACTCGGCAAACCCAGAGCGGGTAACACAGGCCATAGGTGTGCGGCTGCGCAGGGCCTCTGCCAAAGTGCCATAGCCCGGCTTGGACACCACCCAGCGGCAGAGGGGCATCACATCCACCGGTCGCCACACCTGCCCATCCAAAACCCGCAAGTTGGGCAAGGGAGGAGCCTCCCGATCAAACGTGAGAAACTGCCAGTCGGGAAAATCTTGGAGCCGCTCGTAAGGAAACCCCTGCACCCCCAGCCCGCCAAAGGTAAACAAAGCCCTGGGTTGCTCCGGGTGTAACCCCAACTGGGCGGCAACCTCCTCCGGCCCGTAGCGGGGATCCGATCCCGTCAGCCCCACCTCCTGCTGACGCGGAAAAGCGCTAGTGCTCCGCACCGCTGACGCGACCATGCTCTCGCTAAAAGGCAGGCGAAATAGAAGGTCGCACTGCCCGTAGAGCTCCTGGATCCAGGCCACAAACGGTTGAAACTCCGGGCCATACTCCTGATAGATGAAATCCCAGCCAAAATTACTGGCCATCCAGCAGGGGATCCCAGCAGCCTGGGCAATGGCTACAGCAATGGGCGGCACATCCGCCAACACCAAAGGCACCCCCTGGGCTCGAATGAAATCCGCTTCTTCCCGAATAAGCTCCGCAGCGCTGGCTTTGAACGCCTTGAGGGCGGCCAACGTAGTCGGCAGATCGGCCTGTAGCCCATCCGGCTGCACCACCCCCACATCCAACGCCCGCGGTCGATGGAGAAACTTCCCCTCTACGTAACGCTCCAGGAGCCAGCGGGGAGCCGGCGTAACAAAGATGGGCAGAACATGGGGATCCCGCCGCAGCAAAGCATTCACGACCGCCGCCAGACGGGTAACGTGCCCAAACCCGTGAGCTGTTGCCGCCACATACAGAGGAACGGGATTCATTGTGCTCTGCACCGCTAACGCGATAGGACTCCGTCCCGCTGGCGCGAACGCAACCGCCTCAGGACAGAACAGGATCCGCGGGGGGCTTTTCCCTATGGGATCCCCACAGATTGCTGGCCAAAATCAGACCCAGGCCCAGCACGGATCCCAGCGCAATCCTCTCGCCCAACAGCACCGCAATCAACCCCAACGACAAAAAGGGCGTCACATACACCCAGTTGGCCAGGGATCCCCGATGGCCCGCCAACTCCAGAGCCCGCAGCCAAAATACAAAAGTCAGGCCCATCTCCGCCAGACCAATGTAAGCCGCCCAACCCAGCCCCGCAACTGTCCAAGAGACCTCCTGAAACGGCAGCAGTAGCAGGCCATAGAGGCTGCCGAAGAGAAACCCCATAAACAGCTTCAGCACCGCATCTCGCCCATCCCGCACATTGAGCAGCCAGTAGAGCGCCCAGATTCCAGAGCTGCCCACCGCCAGCAGGACCCCCCAGGGATCCCCCGCCTGCAAGGTGCCCCAGGATCCCCCCGTAGCCACCAGCACCACCCCCAGCAGGCTCACCCCCAAGGCCAACACCAGCCGCCAACGGAAGCGCTCTCCCAGCAGCGGCACCGCCAGAAGAGCCAGCACCAGCGGCCAAGTGTAATTCAGAGCCATCGCCGCCTGAGCCGACAGACGGTCATAAGCCTGGAACAACACCCCATAGTAGCCGAAGGGGTTGAGCAGCCCCTGAAGGGCCGACAGGCGGATTTGGGATCCCTTCTGCCTGCCGATCAACCTCGCCCGCCCTGTAACCACCAAAACGATCCCCAGGATCAAGCAAGAGCTCAATGCCGAAAAAATCAGCAAGACCGTCGGCGACAGGTACCGCAACCCAAACTTAAAAGCGCTGGCAGCCGTGGCCCAGCCCAAGATGGCCGCCGCCAAGTAAACATAGGCTCGCCAGGGATCCCTAGGCATCAAAAGCTGTCGAGATTGCTGTCCTCTGGCTTCGACTTAGCTCCGGTGGGAAGGCCCAGCCGCGGTGCCACCACCCAGGCATAGAGCAGATAGCCCAACCCCGCCACCACCGCCCACCTGAGAACGGTGCCGAAAACCCGGAAGAACAGCCCAACCAGAAGAATACAGCCCAGAATGGCGAAGACCGTCACCAGTGGACGCCCCCAAGTCTCAATCCAAGCTCGAACGGCACTTTTCCCCCGAGACGCAACGGATGTTCCCGACTCCCGAGAGGCTGCAGCCGCCTGCTCCAGTTCACGCTCAAGCTGTTTCAGCCGTTCTTGTTCTGAGAAAGAGAGATCGGACATAGAGAGCAGTCTCCAGCGTTTCACCTCCATCTTACGGGCTGCTCCCGAAGATGGGCAGACTAAGCTCGCGCCGAAGGGATCTCCTGAACCATAGCCCGGAACACATCCAAAGCCGGGCCAGGGCGACGGTTAGGACGCGGAGCCGAGATCTCATTGGGCACAAAAGGCTTCTCCACCACCACCTTGGGCTTGTTGGCAGGAGCAGTTGCTGTAGCCGTAGGAGCAGAGCTGGGGGAAGCCGGTGCAGAACGAAAAGGCCCGGTAACAAAATCCACCAAGCCGCCGAAGAGAATGCCGAAAAAGGAGAACAGGCCGCCGAAAAGCTTCTTGAGGATACCCATAGCTAATTGCAAAGAGATGAGGTGAGAACTTGTCGATGTTGAGAACTTGTCGATGTTATGTCGATGTTGTGAAGTTATACAACTCGACCTTCATTATTGTTAAAAGGTAGCCTCTTGGCCATGAGTAGATATACTCCTTTTCTTAGGCCTGGGGATCCCCCACCCGCCTGCCCTCGGCGTCAAATTGCTGTAGGGGCAGGATCAACTCCAGCTCCTGCAGTTCCAAAGGCTGAGGGATCCCTCTACTGCGCCCCAAAGCAAAGCCACCCGCCGCTGCTGGATTCACCTCATAGCCGATATCTGCCATTGCTCCCACCGTGAGAATGCTCAAGGGGTTGGCTACCCCCCGGTCGATGCGGCTGGTCATCAGCTCGCGGCCCAAGACGCTCTCCCGCCAATGGGAATCTCGGGATCCCTCCCCAAACTCGTTTTCTAAAGGAACAGAGGGCGCGTTTCCTCCCAGCGTGGCGAAGGCGCTGACCGCCCTGGGGCCGATAAAGCGGGGATCATAGCCAGGGGGCGTAGGCTGATCCCGTCCCACCAAGCCCACCGTTAGCCCCTTGGGATCCCAGACGATGGGCAAGAAGCCCAAGGCATGGCCCAACTCGTGCAGGGCAGTAATGGGCAGATCCCCTCGCTCTTCCAAAGCCGATAGGTTTTGGCTGTTGAACAAAATGACGGAGTAGAAAGGCAGACCGTTAGAGGCCCGCACAAAACAGGGAGCAGCTCCCCCCAAAATTCGCTCGTTGCCGAGGTTTCTGGCCCGCACCTCCACCAGCAGATCGTCGATGGGGAAATTGAGTGGCGTGCTGGGAAACCCTCGATCGCATTCGTCGGCCCGAATGGTGGTGGGGGGCAGATCCGGCTGGTCACCAACGATGAGCTGTTGCCAGCGCAGAGCGGCATTGCGGACGATCGACTGCTGGGTGGGGGTGAGACTGTTGTCGGGAAAGCGAACGTCAATGGTGAACTGGGAAGCAGGCGCAGTCGTTGGCGAGGGCAAAGGGGCAGGAATGACAGTCGGAGTAGGGGTGAGAACAACAGTTGGAGTAGAGGTGGGAATGAGGGTTGGAATGGGAGTGGGAATGACACCTACAGAAGAGGAACCACCACTTCCGCCGCAAGCCTTGAGCACCAGTACCAGAAGCACAGCCACCAGGGATCCAAGCAGACGCAGACCCCATACTTTCCCCAGAAGCTGTCGCTGCCCCGAAAAAACCTTCACACCACCCCCAAACGCAAAGAGCCTCACGGCCCAGTTGGATCATACCGGTTGCGACCCTCCTCCTGAGCATGATTTGCGTCACACCGCACCGGCCAACTTCAAGGCCGGGAAGAGGTGGGTTTGGAGGTCTATATCTTCAGGTCGGAAGCCCTCAATCTAACAATCCAAAGAGTCAGAAGATCCTTCTTCTTCTATGCCCCAGCCTGCAGCCAAAACGTCCACCGCTGCCCGCAACGCCTGGCTATCCCCCAAGAGCTCCTCGGGATCCGAGCGCGGCTCCACCAGGGGAACCAAGCGCAGAATGCGTCCGTCTTGAACCAAATCGATAACCACGCCCGGCTGCTCCTTGCCCAGGTTGGCCATCTCTTCTTCTGAAGCGGGATCCCGCAGACAGGCATAGTCAAAGCTGTTCACATTTAAGTAGAGGCTACGGTTTACCACCAGTGTGGCAGCAGTGGGATCCTGAAAAACATCCACCACGCAGCCTTCCCCCTGCTTCCGTACCGAGCCATCGACGATATCAAAGTAGCGAACACGGGCCAAATCGGATAGCAGTCGGTAAATATCCCGCTTGTTCACCAAAGTTCCCGTATTCACAATACAGGGGGCACAGGGATGAGTGTCTGTCATAGGGCAGTCGGTCTCGAAAGGTCAATAGATTGAGAGCAAGCAAAGGAAAGCAAAATCAATAGTGTCTGCAAACCATCTCCAGAAACATCAATCCTCGGCAATTCTAGGCGCGGTTATAGCTGACAAGCAACAGAGACCCCAACTTAATCCCTAACTTCACAAAAACTTTAATCGGCTAAAGAGGGAAGAAGTAGCCTGCCCTGCCTTACCAAGTTAAGCCACTGCAACAACAGAACAACTCCCTCCATTTCGCCTACCCAGCGCTCAAACTGCTCTTGGGGAAAACTCAGTCATAACTTTGCTTTTATCGACTCTATCACAGCCTTCCCGAAAAGGGCACAGGTCACTACTAATCACTACTAAGGTGCAATCTCCAGGCAAAGGCAACAGAGGTTTGGCAGGGTTTTACCTACATCTTGTGGGAAGGTGAATAGCCGAGCGGCTTTAGACTCTAGATATCGCAGATGGGCCCCGAACAGATCATCTTCGGTTCAAACCTCTCCCCTTGTCCCCCTAGGAAGGATAGCATAGGACACCAAGCCCGCTGCCTGAGAAAGTGTTGACTTTCCACCAGAGACGACTTCTGCCATGGCAACCACTCCCCAACGCCAGACCCTGCCAGTTGTCGATTTCGCCGCCTTTCAAAACGGAACGTCAGGTGAGCGGGAGCAGTTTGTCCGCCAGGTGGGGGAAGCGCTGCAACAGATTGGCTTTTTTGCCTTGGTTAACCATGGCCTATCGCCGGAATTGATCCGGGAAGCCTATGAAGCCGCAGAAGCCGTTTTTCTTTTGCCAGAGCCAACCAAGAGAGCCTATGAGGATCCGGCGCTGCTGGGGCAACGAGGGTACACCCCCTTTGGCAAAGAACACGCTAAAGATCATCCCTATCCTGACATGAAAGAGTTTTGGCACATCGGGCGCGAAGGGGATCCCCACCTTCCTGCCAACATCTGGCCTCGGGAGGTGCCCCAATTTCGCAGGGTGATGCTAGAGCTGTTCGCCCAACTGGAAACCTGTGCCCAGGGACTGTTGCAAGCAATCTCTCTGTATCTGGGGGAGCCTGCCGAATACCTGCCCAAAGCGGCGGAAGGAGGAGCCAATCTCTTGCGGGTGATTCATTATCCGCCGATCCCTGCTGAAGCCCCTCCCCAGAGTTTACGAGCTGCAGCCCATGAAGACATCAACTTGATTACGCTCTTGTGTGAAGCCACCGCACCAGGTCTAGAGCTTCTGCAACGAGATGGATCTTGGCTGCCCATTTCGGCTCTGCCCGGTCAGATCATTGTCGATGCTGGGGATATGCTGCAAAACCTCACCAATGGCCTGTTGCGCAGCACCACCCATCGGGTGACCAACCCCGACAACCCTCAAGAATGCCGCTTTTCCATTCCCTTCTTTGTGCATCCGCGGCCAGAGGTGGATCTCACGCCCTTGCCGACTTGTGTGGCCCGCACCGGCGGGATCCCTCGGTTCCCTTCCCTGACTGCCGGAGAATACTTGGCCCAGCGGTTGAGGGAAATCGGCCTGGCCGAGGCAGGATCCCCGCCCCAGCATTGATCCGAACTGGGGGTCTCTATGTTTCGGATCCCAGCCCTGCCCTACGAGTATGAAGTTCCCAGCCTGTCTCAGTTGGCCCTGGTGATCATCGATATGCAGCGAGATTTCCTGGAACCAGGCGGCTTTGGGGAGATGCTGGGCAATGATGTCACCCAACTGGGATCCATTGTGCCCACCCTGAAGGGGCTGCTGGACTTTTGTCGTCAGAAGGGCCTAACCATCATTCACACCCTAGAGGGTCATCAGCCAGATCTCTCCGATTGCCCGCCCAGCAAGCGCAAACGCGGCAAGGGATCCCTGACCATTGGGGACGAAGGCCCTATGGGGCGGATTTTGATTCGGGGAGAGCCGGGCAACGCCATCATCCCTGAGCTTGCTCCGCTTGCGGGAGAGATCGTCATCCCCAAACCCGGCAAAGGGGCTTTCTACGCCACCGAGCTGCAAGAAATCTTGCAAAAGCGCGGCATCACCCACCTGCTGTTCAGCGGAGTAACCACAGAAGTCTGCGTGCAAACCACAATGCGCGAGGCCAATGACCGCGGCTATGAGTGCCTGCTGGTGGAAGATTGCACCGCCAGCTACTTCCCAGAGTTCAAGCAAGCCACCCTGGAGATGATCCGGGCGCAAGGGGGCATCGTCGGCTGGACGAGTTCTGCTCAGAACATCCAAAAAGCGTTATCGGGTTTACAGTGAGTGTGAATAACCCAACAAGCGTGAGGCTGAACCGATGACACTGGCTCAGGAGGCAACTGCCCAAGTCCCCGCCTTTTGCGAAGGGATCCAGTACTTCGGGGATCCCTGGCCGGAATTTGACCGCCTGGGCCAGGCCCCTGCAGTGGATGCCGGCACCGGGAAACTGAGGGATCCCGGCAGTCGTATGGCCGCCTACCAAACCTTGCTCTATGCCGATGCCTTGCGCTACCTCACCCTGCAAATGACCGCCAGCAAAGCCTCAGGCCACCCAGGGGGATTTGCCAGCCAAGCAGAAGCCTATGCCGCTCTGGTGTACCTGGGCCAGAAGAACATCCCCACCGAAGTTGGGCACCACGCGCCGGGCTTTTACGCGGCCATGTTTTTGGATGGATCCCTGGCCGAGATGGGCATCCACACCGTCTCCGACCTACGGGCCCGTTTTCGAGAGCGGGAAGGGCTGTTGGGTCACCTCTCTGGCTACATTCCCGGGCTGCTGGCGCCGGCTGGGCCGCTGGGGCAGGGGCAGCACTTTGCCATGGCGGGGGCATTACTCTACCCGGATCGCCTCTTCCCGGTCACGATTGGGGATGGCGGCCTGGGAGAGCCCTATGTGATGAGCTCCATGATTCACTTCCACACGGCTTTCCCGCAGCGCACCAACTTCCTGCCGGTGCTGGTCTGGAACGGCTACAGCCAAGAGCACCACAGCATGATCTCCACCGCCAGCAACGCCCAGATGATCGAGTATTGGCGGGGCAACGGCTTTGAGGAAGTGGTGTTGGTGGATGCCAAGGACTTTGACGATGCCCAACAGCCTGGCCCTTACGTCGACAGCACTCAGTTTTCCCTAGAAGCCCGCCTTGCCTTTGCCCAAAGGGTGCTGATCGAAATGGAGCGAGCCATCCAATCAGCCCTGAGCGGACAATTAACGGTTTTCATCCTCAAGCAACTGAAGGGGGCTGGGGTACATGCCAAGGGATCCAAGTCCCACAACCTCTACGGCCACCACACTCTGGATCACCCGGACATTGTGGCGGCTCTGCGGGCGCGGGCTTTACACCCGGCAGCTTGGGCCCTGGTGCGACAGAACTGCGAGCGGGCCGCCGGGGGGCCAGCCGCCAAAGTGGCGGTTACAGAGTTCGTTCGGCCCCTTCCACCTCTGGGATCCCTAAACCTAACGGAGTTTCCCCTGGGGGACAAGCAGGTTTCCACCACGGCCATCGGATCCCTGGTGGTGCAGGTGGGGCAGAAAGATCCCGACTTTTTGGTGGCCAATGCCGACGGCAACGAAGCTTCCGGCATCGCCAATGTGAACCAAGGTCTCAAGGTGATTCACCCCACGGTGGATCCCCTCTACAACCAACAGCCCCAAGGACAAGTCTATGAGCCCCTGAGCGAAGATGCCTGCGCAGGACTGACGGCGGGCCTGGCGCTCTTCGGCGGACGCTCCCTGTGGTGCTCCTACGAGTCCTTTGCCGTCAACGGCCTACCCATCTGGCAGACAGTAACCCAAGCCATGGCGGAGCTGCGCCGGCCCACCCCCTCGGCCATTGCCCTCTTCACTGCCGGCGCTCTGGAACAGGGGCGCAACGGCTGGACCCACCAACGCCCGGAAATTGAAGCCTACCTGGCGGCCATGATGCGCAACGGCAACATCTTTCCCCTCTTCCCGCCGGATGCCAACTGTGCCCAAGCTGCCTACGAATGGGCCCTATCCACCTGCAACAAAGGGATCCCTATCATCGCCAGCAAAACCCCCCTGCCCATCCGCACCACCCTAGAACAAGCTCGCCAAGCAGTAGAGCAGGGCTGCATCGTCCTTCAGGAGTTTCCTGGATCCCGCACCGTGGTCTTTGCCGTGGTGGGGGATATGATTCTCCTGCCCGTGTTCGAGGCGGCTGAACAGCTCCAAGCCCAAGGGATCGGCTGCAAAATCGTCTCGGTGATTAACCCCCGCCGTCTGTATCGCCCCGGCGACGTGGCCTGGTCCACCTGTGCTCAGCCAGATGGGGAATTCATGTCCGACCAAGAATTTGCCGCTTGGTTTGCCGGCGAGGCCCTTATTGGCGTAACCGGCGGATCCAGCCTGATGTTGGAGCCTCTGACATTGCGCTACACTGGCCCGCGCGACATTTTTGCCTGGAAACGCGGCGAAACCACCGCCACCCCCGCCGAATTGATGGACTACAACGGCCTGACAGCCCAAGCACTAGCAGAACGAGCCAAGCAACTGCTATGCTGAGGGCGAGCTTTTAGCTTGGTTAGCATTGTCCACCTTATTTTTTCCTATGACTGCGGCTAGCTCTCTCCGAGAGAAGCTTGAGAGGATATCTCCCACCGAGAGGGTAGAGCGAGTTATTGTCCAACACTTTGCTGTTCCTCTCCTGCAGGCGCTTGGCTTTGACGAGTTGGAAATTAGAGAAGAATTCGAGACAGGTTGCGGCCAGGTCGATCTCGCAGCAAGAAAGAACGGAGATCCTGAAGATATTTTCTTTAGATCCCCGAAGAATCCCTACTTGCTTTTGGAGGCAAAATCTAGAGCAGTTAATCTCAGAGAAGGATCTTGCTATAGAGATGCGGTTTGTCAGATAGAAAGTTACTTGCTTGCCAAGAACTGCAAATCTGCAAAATGGGGAATTATCACCAATGCAAATAACATCCAGCTTTGGAGGAAGCACGGAAAAGTCGTTCACCCCGCTACAGCAAACCTTGATATTAGCTCAGATAACATTGAGAGCATAGTGCGTAACTTGCGAGACAAGATAGAAAACTATGAGCGCGCTCTGACTGTATGCGTGTATAACAATAAAGGGGGCGTAGGCAAAACAACGACGATCATTAACCTTGCGGCAACACTAGCAACCACAACACTAGCAACCAAGAGAAAAAAGGTCTTAGTTGTTGACTTTGATTCTCAGGGTGATCTGACAAGAAGTTTGGAAGCCACTCCTGGAAAAATTACACTGACGCAATGTTTAAAGGATCCCAAAATAGACGTCCATGCCATTGTCCAAACATATAAACTCAAGGGATTTTCCATCTTCGACATTATCCCAAGAGACCCTGAACTAGAGACGTTGACTGATAGCCGGGCAGTAGCATATATCCCAAAGGGAACTCGGCGCCTTCGCGATCTCATTGCTCCTCTTCGCAATGAGTATGATTACATCCTAATCGACTGCCCAACTCAATGGCTTTACTTCAGCCAAAGTGGTGTTTTTGCTGCCGATGTTATTTTGATACCTACCCGCCCCGACGATCTGTCTTCCCTGAATAATGCTGCTAGAGTAATCACCAGCTTTGTTCCAGAAACTGCTAGGTCACGACAGGATGGTGGCCCTATTGCTTTGCCTACCTTTTTCAACGGCGTCTCTTCGGGAAGTGAATACACTATTAGACTAGCTCACGAAGAGATAAGTAAGCTTATCAACCAGGAGAAAAGTGTAGATCTACGTCCATATTTCTGGCCGCATTTTAAGAAAGGTAATGAAAACAAAAGCATTTTTAGGATACCTGACTATGCAGTGATATCCTCTGCAAAGTTTGCTCGAATTCCTGCCGTCTTTAAGGACAGGAGAGTTTTAGAATACTACCAGAGTCTTGCCCGTGAGTACTTTATCGATGAGTGAGTTTTCAGATCTAGGTAGATTGGTTAACTTACCCCTTGAGAGCATTACGCCCGCCGATGGGTTTTCTGCTCCCTCCTTCCTTGTTGCCGCAGCCGCAGATCAGCTAAGGGCGACAGGAGGACACAACTGGGTTCCTCTGCTGGTGGTCGAGGCTGGCGACTATCAGTACAAGGCCATTGGTAACCATTTTGTCTATGCAGTTGCTCAAGAAGCGGGACTGGAAAGGCTATGGTGTATCGTTGTCGATCCTGATCCAGAGCAGGTTAAGCAGGCCCAGATTCTCGCCAAAGAAATTGTTCCGAAGGTAAATTTGACCAATACATCGAGAGAGACTATCTTGGCTGCGCTAAGATACCTAGCCGAGCAACCCAGCAGTCCCCTCAAGGGAGTCGATGTAACCATTGCAGCTGCCCGGATTGCAGAGGCGGATAGAAGTTGGTGGCAGGACTTAACCCCCATAACCAAGCTTGGGTGCAAAATTACGCGAGGCAAAAAACTGGATGCCCTATCGGAAGTATTTTTCGTAACTCCTACAGCGTTGCCCCCTACTCTGAAGAAATCATCCAAGAGATCTGCGGCATCCGCTGGCGCGAAGAAAGCGACCTCAACTCGCTCGCGAAAAAAAACAGAGGGAGAGAGCTGAAAGGGATCCCTTCAAAAACATATTCTCCTCTCCACATCACCGAGGCCCGACTCCGCTTGCTGTGGGATGCCTGCCTCAAGCCTCCCTTTGAATGGCTACTGCCACCCAAACAGCCTTGGCCGCTCTCAACAACAGCCTCCATGGCAGGTATGCTCTGCTTACCTAGGACGACCGGATCCATCTGGAGCTCATGCACAGGATGATCACCAGCATCTTGGAGATCGACCTGACCCAAACCGTCCGGTATTATCTTGACCACAGGGATCCCCCCCTTATCGCCTGGATCCTGGGCCGTGATCAAGCGCTCCAGACCTGTTGAAACCTCATATTGTTCAGGGTCAGGCCCCATTGGGATCCAACGCTGCCACAGATCCGAGGCTTTGTAGCTACAGAGTTTGAGGACTCGATAAACTTATGAGGTCGAAGCTCAACGGCTGGAACCGGTAGGATTGACTTATCTTTGGCCGGTGTCCTGTTAGGAATGGATCATGGCGCTTTACGACCGCGATTTTTATGCCTGGACACAAGAGCAAGCCGCACTGCTGAGATCGGGGCAGTGGGATCGATTGGATATTCCCAACTTGGTGGAGGAAATTGAGGCTTTGGGCAGGCAAGAACGCCGCGAACTGGTGAATCGACTAGGGATCCTGGTGGGCCATCTGCTAAAGTGGCAGTTTCAGCCTCAACAACGAAGCAAAAGTTGGACAGCCACAATCATCGAACAGCGGCAAGAGGTGCAGGAGTTAATTGCGGATAATCCCAGCCTTAAGTCTTATCTGGTTGAAGCAATGAATAAAGCTTATCAAAAGAGCGTCCTGCTGGTGGTTAAAGAAACGCCCCTATCTCTGGACGATCTGCCTGCCCAGTGTCCCTACACATTGGATCAGGTGATGGATCCCGACTTTTACCCCGAGCAGGAGAGCCCCCAGTGAGGATCTCGTCTTTCCCTCATGGCGTATCTCCCTCTTTCAGTTGGGCGTTTTCATAGTTAACATTCCACCTAGGCAAATGACAATTTCGCTGTGGCCAATTGACGGTCTGAGCTGATGCAGTTGTCAGATGCTCTCTTCAAAATAATCACTATCAATCTTCTTTACCGGATACAATGAAACTGTAGATACGCCAACGTCGTGCTCAATCATTAGATTTGTTAGTTGTTCGCCGTCAATCAAAACAATCTTACTGCCGATCTGCGAAACGTAGCTGCTAGCGTCTTCAGTAAACCTGGAGGTAGTGATAAAAATACCCTTGTTTGCTCTTTGAGCCTGTAAAGCACCCACAAACTGCATGACATCAGGACGACCTACCGGATTGCTATCCCAACGCTTTGCCTGAATATACACAACATCAAGACCGAGTTTGTCCTCTTTGATGATCCCATCAATTCCACCATCGCCACTCTTGCCAATTGCTTTGCCTGCATCTGCCCGTGAGCCTCCGTAGCCCATTTTAACCAGCAGCTCCACAACAACCTTTTCGAAGAAGGCAGGCGATACTTTCTTTAGCTTGGCAAGCAGTTCATCGGCCAGTTTGTCACGGAGATTTTCATACGCAGCTTCTAACTGCTCTAATGGTGTCGCTGCCGAAGTCTCTGATAAAGCTTTTTGTTTGCTTGCCTTGTTGCTGCTTCTTGTGCCTTTGGGCCCCTCAAATTCTCGGAATTCAGGATATTGCCTGAGTAACTCTACATTGATGGTTTTGGGCTGTTTTTCAAGAAGATCTCTTCCGCGGTCAGTAATTTGGTAGAATCCTCTGCGCGTTGTTTCCAGCAGCCCTGCCTTTTTCATATAAGTTGCAGCCCAGCCGACGCGATTGACAAAGGTTGGCTGTACACCGCTCGGCAGCATCTCCCTGAGATCGTCCTCTGTGAGGCCCAGTTCCTTTGCCAGAACTTCAACAGCTTCGCTGGTTGATATTTCAGTGCCTTTGCGGGCTGCAAACTGAAGAAGTGGCAACATCAAGCTCTGATAATCGGGAACGGCCATTTGTAGAACCGATGTGAAGACAGGGATCCCAAACCGAAGTAGGTTCCACCCATAACTTTACGCCAACCCTCTGCTGCAAGCCAGTTAGGGTATCCGCCAGGCCGGGAAGCCTCTGAAAAAAGTTTGGCATGGATGGCTCAGGCGTGATTTGAACACGCGACCAAGGGCTTATGAGTCCCCTGCTCTACCGCTGAGCTACTGAGCCAGGATAGTGCTTAACTAGAATAGCACTCTTGGGCCAGAACTGCTGCTTGGAAAGTCCCCTCAGCCCCCTCTCGGGAGAGAAGCCACAGACATAGCCACGCCTATCGGCAGGTCAGGGCAGCTTCGTAAACCCGTCGGATGGCCGCGAGAGACTTCTCCAAATCCACCAGTGGGCGAGGGTAGTCCACCCCCAATCGGACTCCAAATTGCTTCTGCTCGGCAGCAGTGAGGCGATAGGGCTCGTGGATTTTATCCCCCGGGATCCCGGCCAATTCCGGCAACCAGTGGCGCAGATAGTCTCCTTTGGGATCGTACTCGCGAGATTGTTTGGGGATGTGGAAGTAGCGGAAGCCGCGGGCATCGTTCCCTACGCCGGCGGTGTAGTTCCAATTGCCGTAGTTGCTGGCCACGTCGTAGTCGATGAGCAGCGACTCAAACCACTCAGCGCCCATGCGCCAGTCGATGCCCAGGTTTTTTGTCAAAAAGCTGGCCACATTCTGCCGTCCCCGGTTGGACATAAATCCGGTAGCCGCCAGCTCCCGCATGTTGGCATCCACCAAGGGGTAGCCCGTCTCACCCCGACACCAAGCCTGAAAGCGCGGCCAATCCTGCTGCCAAGGGATGGGGATCCCTTGGATCCCAGAGGGACGGAACAGTTTAGCGCCGTGCTTGGCCAAGATAAACCGAAAATAATCCCGCCACAGCAGCTCGAACACCAGCCAGTAGGTGGACTCATTGCGCACCCGCTCCTGCTCGTAACGCTTGACCTCGGCATAGACGGTGCGAGGGGAGATACAGCCCAGCGCCAACCAAGCAGAAAGCCGGGAGCTATCGTCGGGATCCAACATGCCGTTGCGGGTTTCTTTATAGAGGCGCAGCCGATCCCGATCCCAAAAGTAGGTTTGCAGGCGGGCATGGGCAGCGGTGCTCCCGCCGGTGTAGGTGAAGCGGGCCCGTGGATCCCCGGCAGGTGGGGATAGCCCCAGCGAGGCCAGGGTGGGCAGAGGGCCGGGATCCAAACCCGATGGCAGGGGGGGGATCGAGGGAATGGGCAAGGGATCCCGGATGGGGGTGCTCCCCTCGACTTGCTTTCGAAAGCGGGTGAACAGCTCCGGCAGTTGCGAGAGACAAAAGGGGAGATCCTCAGGGTGATAGAGGGTATGGCCCCAATCAACCTGCAGCCGGATCCCCAGAGACCGCAAAGCCCGCTCAACAGCAGCCGCCACCTCCTTCTCCTCAGTGCCCACCTCTTCATGGGCATAGACCGCCTCGACCCCCCACTCCTGTGCCAAGGTGGGGATCACCTGTTCTGGCTGTCCCTGGCGGATCACCAAATCCGAGCCGCGCGACCGCAACTGCTGCCGCAAATCCGCCAAACTCTCCAGCAAAAACTGACCGCGGAAAGGGCCGGTTCTGGGGCGGAGCCCAAGGGAAGTCTCGCCGAACTGGCGGGGATCCAAGCAATACAAGGGGATCAAAGGGGATCCCTGTTGGCAGGCCCGCGTCAGCGGCTGGTGATCCAGCAGGCGCAAGTCGGTGCGAAACCACAGCAGGACGGTCATTCTGCAGCTACCCTACACGGATCCCGCGGACTCAGACTTGGACACCCGAACCCTAGCTGGACGCCCCAGCTCAGGGCTGGGAACAAAATGAGGCACATCGGCAGCCGGGATGTGAACAGGGGCCTTGGTGCGCGGATGATAGGTTTGCCGGGCGGGACGATGGCGCAGCGAGAACGTGCCAAAGCGAGCCAGCCGCACGGATCCCCCCTGGGCCAGGCATTGGCTAATGCTGTCCAGCATAGCCTCCAGAGCAGCAGCAGCCATTTCCACGGTCAGGCCATCCACCTGCGCGGCCATCTGGCGGGCCAGCAAACGGCGAGTCAAATGAGGAGGAGAAGCCACCAACCGACCCTCTAGACAACAGAACACAGACAGGGGCTTAGAGCACCTCCAGTTCACTCTCGAAAAACCAATGTCGAGAGCGATCGGGAAACTCCAGAATGTAGCCGACACCGCTGCCATCGACCACACGCCGTGCCAGCACCACAGCCTCTTTGCCCACCAGAGCGCTGAGGTTTTCTTGTCCGCGATCCTGGACAGAGCGAACTTTGACCTTATTTCCAACCTTGATCGCCATAAAACCGCGAAGAGACTTACCACTCAAGATGGTACGGCAAAAGTCCCCTTGCCGAGCTCCTGCCGCACCTCTGCTGGGGTTGACCCCGATGGGATTGCTAGAATGGGGTCAGAGTGCCGTGCCCCAGGGAAGACTGCCTCCGTGATTGCCCTTTCCCTCAAACCCGCCCACTGCTCCTGGAGCGTTATCAGCTTTCCCTCCACCCTCTACACTCAGCCTGTCCTCGATCTCTTGATCTCAAAAGTCCCTCCTGCCTGGAGAGCGGAAATACGTTTGGGCCTACAGGAAGCAATCATCAATGCCGTCCGCCACGGCAACGGCCTCGACCCCAACAAGAAGGTGATCATCGAGTACGCCAGCTCGGAGCCCTTTTACCAATGGCTGGTGCGAGATCAAGGGCCCGGCTTTTGTCCCCAAGAGAAGCTCCACCGATGCCAACATAACATCTTGGAAACCGAAGAGTCGGGCCGAGGAATGCTGCTGCTCACCCAAATCTTCGACTTTGTGGAGTGGAATGAAACAGGCAACCAGGTCTACCTGGCCAAATACATCCACGCCAACTGCCGGGATCCCTGGATAGTCTGACCCTCAATGCCACTCCCAAAACAGCTTGCCCATTTGGGTAATCTGGCAGCCCCGATCGGGGTAGGGAGCTTCAGAAACCGCTAGGGCTGTGGTGGCGAAGGCAAAGCGCGTGGATGACCAGCGGGATCCCTTAGCGCTCCGCGCCGCTGACGCGACCGGGTCGGGCAGCTCGCTTTCCAAGAGCAACCCCAGGGATCCATAGCCATAGCCCAAATTGCGGTGGGGCAGGGAAGCCACCAACTTGCGCCAGGCGCGGTTTGCACTCAAGGGGGGATCCGCGAGGGCCGCCTCCAGAGCCGCCAGAGAAGAAGCCAGGTAGGAATAGCCTTTGCGATCGGCATGATACACCTGTGCCGGCAGCGGGATCCCCGACGGCGACTGGGGAAGAGCTTCTGCCGCCGGCAACGGCAGGGATCCTCCCTTCCCGCTGACTTCCAGCCGCTCCCCTGCCAACACGGGGATCTCCGGTCGATGGGTGGAGCGGTGAGGACTCCGTCCCGCTGTCGCCACCGGCTGGGGTTCTGACGGCAAGGACTCCGTCTCCCCCGCAGGAGTGGTCGGTTGGGCCCAGGCAGTGGCGGTGCCACGCTTCGTTGCCAGAGAGATTACCTGCCAGCCTTGGGCGCGTGCCCGCTCATCCAAGTCGAAATAAGGACTCCGTCCCGCTGTCGCGACCGACTCATCCGGCAGCTTACCGACCCACAGCCAGGCTGGATCCCCGTCGCCGGGCAAAAGGGCAAAGGCAAACTCTCCCCGTTCCGGCAACAGACGCTGCCAGTCCAGCGCCACCTGAGATTGCAAGCGCTGCAGCCACTGGCCGGGATCCACCCGCAATCCCAGGGGATTTAGGGGCTGGATCTGCCCCAGGCTCTGCCAAACTGAGGCCAGATTCTCTCCGGAAACCAGCGCCAAGGTCTCATCCGGCAGATGTTGAAGGATCTGCGGGCGAAAGGCTTCTGCCGCCGGCAAGGAGAAGCCAGCGGGCGCATGCCAGAGGGCAGCACTTTCGGCCACCAAGCCCTGGAAGTTCACCCCCAACCCCAGCCCTACCGCCTGCAACGTCAGCCCATCTGAAGAAACCGCCTCTGGATTTTGCCAGAAGGCCCAACCCACATGCGCCTCCCGCAAGGGCTGGATGACCTGCTGAAACAGAGGCTGAGCCACCAGAGACAACTGCGGCAACTGCCAAGCATCGATTGCAGCCCGAATGGCAGCAGACTGCTCCGCCAACAACACGTATTGCTCGCCGAAAACGGCTGCCGAGAACCCCTGCAGGCCCGGAATCGGGCTAGACACCACCTGAATGCCCTTGTAAGTGTCTACCTGCACCGGCCTCCCGGCCAAGCTCTGCCGTTCCCACAATAGGTTCAGCTCAAACTGAGAGAGCGCCGCATCCCGCGTTTCCAGGGCAACCAAGGTGCCCCACTCTGGCAAACTGGCCAAGAGGGTGCTCTTCCCCAGCCAGGGCCGCACCTCCCGCTCGAAATCAAGGGATCCCCCGGCCAGCATGGATCCCAGCCAGCCTGGGCCTTCAGGGGAGAAAAACTTTTGCCACTGCTGACGGGCAGCGCGTCGCTGGGGGGCAGGAGTTGCCGCTTGCCAAAACGCTTGCACCTCGTCCAGGGGAACAGCCAACACCAGCAGCGCTTGTGCGGAGCGAGGGGCCAAACCCACAATTGGCGGCAGCTCCGGGTGGGCCAGCAACAAAGCTACCGGACTGCGGGTGAGCAGCCATACGACAACCCACACCACCATGGCGGCCAGAAGACCAAGCCCAATCAGGATCCCGCGCAAGAGTTGCCGTCGTCCCATATCTCAATCTCTGCACCGAGGGAGACATGGCGCGGACACCCAGGCTCTACTGCTCTGCACTGCTGGCATGAACAGGCCTAGTGAAGAAGCGCTGCCCTCAGTCCTGCATGATAAAACCTTACCATGGAACAGAGGCTAACCCTGGTGTGCCAGCTGGAGCCCACCGCTGAGCAGGCGGCCAAGTTTAGAGGCACCCCACAAGCCTTTGTGATCCGCACCACCATTCCAAACCAACGTGCAGATCAGCCCTGCCTTGACCAGCCCGGCAGCTATCTAGGCCCATCCGAAAGTCAAACCCATGTCAGAGTTTCAACTGGTTTCTCCCTATCAACCCACCGGAGATCAACCTAAGGCAATTGCCGGCTTGGTGAAGTCAATTTCAGAAGGCCATCGTTTCCAAACCTTGCTGGGGGCAACCGGAACCGGCAAAACGTTTACCATCGCCCATACCATTCAGCAGGTGGGCAGGCCCACCTTAGTGATGGCCCACAATAAGACTTTGGCAGCACAACTGTGCAATGAGCTGCGGGAGCTTTTTCCTCACAATGCCGTTGAATACTTCATCAGCTATTACGACTACTATCAACCGGAAGCCTATGTTCCCAGCACCGATACATACATTGCCAAATCTTCTTCCATCAACGATGAAATCGATATGTTGCGGCACTCGGCTACCCGCTCTTTGTTTGAACGGCGGGATGTGATTGTGGTGGCCTCGGTGAGCTGCATCTATGGTCTGGGCATGCCAGAGGAGTACCTGAAGGCTTCCATCCCCTTCAAAGTCGGCCAGGAGATCAACCAACGGGATGTCTTGCGGGATCTGGCCAGCATCCAGTACGAGCGCAATGACCTGGAGCTGGTGCGGGGGCGATTTCGCCTCAAAGGGGATGTGCTGGAAATTGTGCCGGCCTATGAGGATCGGGTCATTCGCATCGAATTTTTTGGCGATGAGATCGAGGCCATTCGCTTAATTGATCCGGTTACAGGTGAGATTTTGAACAGCCTCAGCGCCCTCAGAGTTTATCCTGCTCGGCACTTTGTAACGCCGGAAGCACAATTGGAGCGGGCGATCCTCAATATCGAGCAAGAACTGGAAGAGCAACTGGCCCTCTTTCGCAAAGAAGGCAAGCTCCTGGAAGCCCAACGCCTAGAACAGCGCACCCGCTACGACCTAGAAATGCTGCGAGAGGTGGGCTATTGCAATGGGATCGAAAACTACTCTAGACATTTAACGGGACGCAAAGCAGGAGAGCCCCCCGCCTGCTTGGTGGATTATTTCAAGGCCAACGATTGGCTGCTGGTGGTGGATGAATCCCACGTGACCGTGCCCCAAATTCGCGGCATGTACAATGGCGACCGTGCCCGCAAGCAGGTGCTGGTAGATCATGGTTTTCGCCTGCCCAGCGCCCTCGACAATCGCCCCCTCAAAGCCGAAGAGTTTTGGGCCAAAGTTCATCAGTGTATCTTTGTTTCGGCTACTCCCGGCAACTGGGAACTAGAGCAGAGCGAGGCCCAATTTGAAACCCTGGTGGAAGATGGCAAGACCCTGAAGTTCTATGTGCCCGGCAGCGGTCGGGTTGTCGAACAGGTAATTCGGCCCACCGGCGTGGTGGATCCTGAGGTGCATGTGCGCCCCACGGCTGGGCAAGTGGACGATTTGCTGGGAGAAATTTATTTGCGATTGGAGCGCTCTCAGCAGGGATCTGCCGAACGGGTGATCGTGACCACCCTCACCAAACGGATGGCAGAAGATCTCACAGAATATCTCCAGGAGCGAGGGATCCGAGTTCGCTATTTGCATTCCGAGATCACCTCGATTGAGCGAATTGAAATCCTACAAGACTTTCGAGAAGGGGCCTTTGACGTGTTGGTGGGGGTCAACTTGCTCCGGGAAGGGTTGGACTTGCCAGAAGTCTCTTTGGTGGCCATTTTGGATGCTGACAAAGAAGGGTTTTTGCGAGCAGAGCGCTCCCTGATTCAGATGATCGGGCGGGCAGCGCGGAATGTCCGCGGTATGGTGGTGATGTACGCCGACACCATGACCGGCAGCATGGCCCGGGCCATTGCCGAAACCCAGCGTCGCCGCGAAATTCAATTGCAATACAACCGCCAACACAACATCACGCCCAAGCCCATTGTCAAGAAAAACAGCAATGCCATCTTGTCTTTTTTGGCCATCTCCCGCAAACTCAGCAACCCAGATCTGGAAAAAGCCTTTCAAGCTGCGCAAGAGATCCCTCTCTCCGAGATTCCGGAGCTGATCGGCCAACTGGAACTGAAGATGAAAGAGGCCGCCAAAAACCTAGAATTTGAGGAAGCCGCCGAGCTGCGAGATAGAATCAAAAAGCTGCGTCAACGCCTTCTGGGCCATTCTCAGGGCACCTAAAATCCTTGCTCAGATCGGCCAAAATTGAGGTCGGCTTGTGCCACCATGAGCTTGCGGGGCAGCACCAGGGATCCCCAATTGATCGATAGGCGTTCGTACCAAACCGGCCATGCAGGACTCCGTCCCACTTAAGCGAGCAGCTCTTTGGGTTGGGCTGACGGTGGGGATAGGTCTCTGGCTCACCCCTGCCGTCGCCTCTGCCCCCTCAGGGATCCCCTTGGCTCAAGCCCTTGAATTTCGGGATCCCAACTTTTTCCTGGCCGATCCCCGACCCACACCGGCTGAAGCGCCAACTCCTGAGGGATCCCCTGCCCCAGCCCCCAGCCCAATCGGGATCCCTTTGACCGGCCAAGAGGGCACAGAAGTGCTCGTCGGGAACATACCGGTGTTCCGCCTGCAGACGGCAGACTACCCCAGCGATGTGCGGGCCGACAACGTTCGGGCGATCATCGAGCGCTTTCTGGAAGAAGGCCAGTTGCCGGAGCCAGAGGTACGGGTGGCCCAGGATGCCAATGGGCAATACATCTTACGCCTGGGGGAAAGAGGCCGCTTTGAGCGCACACAACGGTATTTGTTTACCGTCACCTATGCCGATGCTGCCGCAGAGCGCAGGGTGGCACCGGGTCAGGTGAACCTGAATGACGTGCGTCTGGTGGCTAACAGTTGGGCGCGGCGGTTGGAGCAAGCGATTGCCGATTACCGCGAAGATCTGCTGGCTCTGCAGCGGGCCCAGGATCCGCGCGTGCTGGTTCTGACCCTTTTGGCAGGGATCGCCACCCTGGTGGTGGGGTTCTTTCTCTGGCGGCTGTTCGACCGCAGCTTAACCCGTCTGCAACGCTGGTTGGAGCTTAAGGCCGGAGAGACCTGGGGCACCTGGATCGATGTGGGTGGGATGCTGCTGCGGGGCGTGGGGGCAATCCTCATCGCCGGCATCTCGCTGGATCGCGGTATCAGCTTCATCCCTGCCCTACGACCGTTTCAGCGCTCCTTTTACCTGGGCCTGGGTCGTGTGGTCGCCACGGCTCTGGGCGTTCTCACCCAGCCTCTGCCCAACTCCAGCGTTTCGATTGCCAGCTTGCTGGTCTTCCTCGTCCTCTCCATCTTGGTTTTCACCGGCGCCCACTACGTCAGTGTTGGCTTCAAGCAGCGCTTTTTGGCACGCCTGGGGCTGGATCTGGGCACCCAAGAGTCTTCGGCGGCCATCTTCAAGTACATCCTGACCCTGTTCGGCATCCTTCTGGTCTTGCCCTTCAGCGGCCTTAATCTGGGCTCCTTGGCGGTTATTGCCGGGGCAGTGGGTTTGGGGATCGGTTTTGGTTTGCAAAACCTCTCCAACAACTACATCAGCTACATTGCCATTTTGCTGGAGCGCCCCATCCAAATCGGGGATCTGGTGGAAGTGGACAACTTGCTCGGCACGGTGGAGCGCATTGGGCCACGGGCTACCGTCTTGCGCACCCTGGATCGCATCTTTGTGATCGTGCCCAACTCCCGCTTTACCGAATCAAAGGTGGTGAACTGGAGCTACCGGGATCCCCGCTGTCGCATCCACATTCCTGTGGGCGTGGCCTACGGCTCCGATACCGCCTTGGTTACCGAAGCTCTGCTCAGCGCCGCCAGAGAAAATGCTCGGGTGTTGAGCAGCCCTGCCCCCCAAGTCTGGCTCAAGTCCTTTGGCCCTTCTGCACTTAACTTTGAGCTGCTGGTGTGGATCAACCGTCCTCAAGATCAGTTTGTCTTGATCAGCGAGCTAAACTTCCTGATCGAGGCTGAGTTTCGGCGACGTGGGATCCGCATCCCCTTCCCGCAACAAGATATTCATATCCGCAGCCTAGAGGGATTTGCCCCCCTCAGTCAAAATGGCGGATCCCCTTCTTTGCCCGATACCGACTCCATTCACTCTGCCCTCAAAGAAGCGGCTCAATCGCCGGAAGACCAAAATGGTGTTTCCTAAGCTATTGCCTGCCATTGACACCCTATCGACACCATGTTGCAGCGGTTAGATGAGGTACTGGGAAGCTTTGGCAGCCATCCCCGTTGGGCTGAACTGAAGCAAATGCAAACCCTGCGGCAGCTCTGGCCCGAACTCGTCGGAGAGGCCGTAGCCGCCCAAACCTATCCTCTCAGCCTGCGCCGACAGGTGCTGCAGGTGGCCACCTCTACCCCGGCCTGGGCACAAAACTTAACCTTGCAACGCCAGATCATTCTCAGGAAACTCAACAGCCGGCTACGATCTCCCCTCAGCGATATCCGCTTCAGCTCTGGTGCCTGGCACAAGGGATCCAGCCCGGCTGCCCCCCATCCTGATGCGGAGCTGACCAGCAAGTTTTATGGCGCTCCCCGCCTAGCAGACCAAGATGGACAACGCCCTGGATCCTGTCGCAGCCCCAATCCAAAACAGCCCACCTCCGACCCGAAAGTGGCTTTCGAGCGCTGGGCCAGAGTGGTGAAGCAACAACAAACCCAGGAGAACCTGTTCCCTTGCCCCGCCTGCCGCTGTCCTACCCCTGCCGCCGAATTGGAGCGTTGGTTTGTCTGTGGGTTCTGCCATCGACAATCCTTGCGCCCGCCCAGCTAACTCAGGAAACTCGAATTACGGTTGCTTCAAATGGCAATCAAACGATTCGTCAGGTCGATCCCCAACTTCTTTCTTCCTCTGAGAGAGGTTGTGGATGGTTACGTCAGCGGCAAGGAGCGCTTGGGAAGCGTCTCAACCCAGTTTGAAATGCAACTGCGAACCCTTAATCGTTCATAGCCCGATAGGTGGCCACCGAAGACGGCGATACACGGTTTAGATAGCGAAAGATCCAATACTTAAAAAGTGTATCTAGGAAAACCGGAAAAGTAGCAATAAAGCCGTAGATAAAATCGCGGTTCTCCGGTACCCCCAAATGGGCAGCCAAATTACCCAGCAGCACCTCCCAGCCGTGGGGTGAGTGATAACCGACAAACACATCGGTAAAGAGAATAATAATGAAAGCCTTGGCACTATCGCTGAGACCGTAGATCAGACGATCCAAAAAAGACTTGAGGACTTCGATTTCCTCACGCCCAATAAAGATAAGCCAGCCAAACACCAGCAGCGAAAGCAAATCAGCAAGGATATTCTTCAATCCTTCCGAGTTCCTACGGCTATATTTTTTCAGCAGTTCCTCTGCCTTCATGGACAGTTGCTCTTCTGATTCCAGATCCCACTCTGGGGGTTGATGGTGCAAAGCTCGCTCAAATTCTATTCTTTCCTTGAAAAACTCGAACTCTGACAGGGCTTTTTCTTGGAATTCGTGGCTTAGAGCCACAATGGCAGGCTCCCGTTGTTGGAAGTGATCCACCAATGGCCCAAACAGAAAGTTTTTCGAGAGGATCTGGGTGAGCAGAGGCAAAACGGCCAACAACAACAGAAAACGAATCGATACCAGTGTGCGAGTGCGAGCCTCCCGATACTCTTGGATCAGTTCCTCCTCGGCCTGGGAACTCAGCTCACGGCGGATTTGGCTGGCCGTGCGCAGAATGGAGCGGGGCAGAATCGCAGCTTTGGAAGCGACCGGGGCAGCGCCATTGCCGGAGCCTGCCTTGACAGAGACATCAGGAGAACTGGGTTGGGTTGAGGTAGGTTGTTCTGGCCGTTCGAGAGGCTCAGGTGAAGTGGAAATTGAAGCAGAGATGGGCTGGGATTTTCTGGTCGGGCGTTTGTATCGAGAAGTCACCTGATCGATAAACTGCAGTTTCTCCAAGATGGAAAGATCTCGTCTTTGGCAACCATTCTCGGAGTTTTCGCTGCTGCTTTCAGAAACATTGGCCTCAGCGGCATGGAGTTCTTGATCTTTATCTTGGGCAGAAACAGGGCCACTGCCATTTTGCTCGGGATCCGGCAGGCGAGAAAGGGCGCTGCTGGCTCTGAACTCTGCCAAACGCAGATCGATCTGGCGCAGCTGCCGGCGCAGTTGAATTTGAAAGTAGCGGCTGACATTCTGGCCATGTTGCCCGTTGCTGCCGATGGATCCTCCCTGGAAGTATTGATCCTCGATGGCTTTAATGCGCAGGGCAGCCTCATAAGCTTGGTCAAGGGAGCGCAGGGGGGTATTCGAGATCCATTGGCCCAGCCTGCTCAATACGGATTCTCCCATTGCTCGTTCCCGTGGCACTCCCCATGGGGGCCGATCCACACATTACAGTGATCCGATTGACTAATTATTGTAACGAGTCCTGGGTGCCTAGGCGGGAATCCCAACGGTGGAGAAGTACTTGCAAAGACTGGCCCTGCCTCGACAGAAGTACAGACCGGCACCTTTGGGTCAGAGCAAACTTCAGTATCCCTTAAAGCGCTTGAGGGCAAAGCCACAGATCTGCAGCAGCCGCAGCCCCTCTCGCACATGGTGAATGTTGGAGCGACCATAGGTTCTGGGGAAATAGCGCACGGGGATATCCAGGATCTTCAGGGTGCGCTTGGCGGATCCCAGCAACAGGTCAAAATCTCCAAACGGGTCGAAATCCCCCCACTCTTGGCACAGCTTGGCAATCTGCTGGTAATCCTCCCGCCACAGGGCCTTGGTGCCACAGAGGGAATCTTTGATGCGGATGCCGAGAATGTAGGAGAGAAGAGCGGCAAAAAAACGATTGGCCCATTGGTTTAGCCGAGGCATTGCCTCCGGTTTCAGGGGATAGATAAGGCGACAACCATTGGCAAAATCACATCGCCCGGAAGCCACAGCCCGGAAAAACTTGGGCAGGTCCTCTGCCTGTACGGTCAAATCGGCATCGAGGATGATCAACACATCCCCTGTAGCGGCGGCTAGCCCCTTGCGCACCGCATCCCCCTTGCCCTTGCCCTCCTGCCGTAGAGCCCGGATATTGCGGATCCCTTGGTATTCCGCCTGTACCCGCTGGATCTCGGCCCAAGTCCCGTCGCTGGAATGCCCCTCCACAAAAATGATCTCGGTGCGGGATCCCATCTCGGGCAAATGTTCCACGCAGCGGCGGATGTTGCCCGCTTCATTCCGAGCCGGAATCACCACGGTGCAGGAAGGCTGCTGCTCAGGGGGGGGATCCCAGGCAGGGTCGGGCTGCAGGCGAGCGATCGTGTACTCTGTCAGGCAGAGGGCGTTGATCCCGGGCAATGGGGCAATCACCCGGTTGATCACAGTCGAAAGGAACGGGATCCGCCGCGGCAACAACAGCCGCTTGCCCTGCTGAATGACCTCGTATCCTGCCAAGTGCAGCAGGTTGGCCACATCGGCTGCCGATAACCAGTTGGCTGCCGGCAGAGGCATCCGTTGCTTCAGAGCGGTTGCCAAGCCCAGAATCGGCTCCCAGAGCGGGTTGTGGTGGGAGAGGATCAGGCGGGTGCGTGGGGTACAGAAGCGGCGCAACTGCTGGAGAACCTGCTGGATGTCGGCCAGGTAGCCCAGGGTATTGACGAGCAAGATCACATCAAAAGGCTCCGCCAAGACGGGATCCCCTTTGTCCAGCGTGTGGGCATCTTGCACCCGGAAATGGAGATGGGGAAACTCTGCCTGAGCTTGGGCAACAATGTCCGCATCCCGGTCGATCCCCACCCCGAAGCTGGGCTGCAAGGCATTGAGCAGGGATCCCGTGCCGGAACCAATCTCCAAGATGCGCAAACCGGCAGGGACAAAAAAGCGATGCAGCCGCTCCAGATCCTCGTGGTAGTAGCGGTTTTTTTGCCGCCAGTAATACAAGGGGTGGGTCAACGCTGGCAAGGGCTCCCGAGGGTGTCGCTAGATCGGCTTTTGGTCGTAAGGGGGCATCGATATCGATTCGTCACCCAGGCCGGCTGGATCCGTGATGCCAAGGGCGAAGCACCCTGGCGATTGCATACCGAAGCCACATCTTGGACCCCAGTCTCCTCCCCACCCAGCGATAGCAGTACAGGGAACAGAGAAGCATCGGCGGGCAAGGGCCAACAAGCAGGGATCTCAGCGACGACGCACTTTATCCCTTTGGCTGACAAAGATGATGGCGCCGAAGAGAAGACCCAGCACCACTGCGCCGTACACCAAGCTCCAGAGGAAGTTAGCAAGTGAGGGAGTCATAAAAGCGTTTCCTCCTCGTGCAAATAACCGTTGCCCAACAGCTTTTCGATTATACCGAGCCCTGCCCCCTTTCCAAAGCCTACCTTTGTCGCCCGACAGCAGGTCCTCTGCCGGGCATTGTCATTGGGTAGTTTGGTATTCCAGAGGCACCTCTTCTAAGGTCTGGCTCTTGCCCGCAAAGGGGTTATCCGGCGTTAAGAACAGCATACAGTGACATTCCTTTCGCTCCCGCATGGGTACACAGGGGCAGTTCCAGTAGCCGGCTTTCGCTTCTGCCTCTTTGTCTTCATAAAAACGACAGGGACACAGCGGGGCGCCCAATTGCTCTTTATGCAGAGCCAAGCCCTCGATCACCGCCGTTGTAATGGACGGATCCGAGCAGAAAAAGGTCTCGGAGCGTTTGGCGTAGGTTTCTGCGAAATGCCGCATCAACTCAAAGCTCTTCTGTGAGGACTTGTTGTAACCACGACTTTCCATGACGATTCCCAAAGGTGGAACTAACCGGCTGTTGCTAGCAATAGGGCTCACAGCTTTTTCCGGCGACACTTCCTGAAGTCGGTACAAACGTATGCGGGGCCGGGATGCTCCTGACTGACTCTACAGACCTCCCACAACGTCGGAAAAAGCTGTATCTTGCTCTTCGTTGTACTGCAGACCTCCAGGCAAGACAAAAAATCACGGCCTTGCTGTTACACATGGCAACATCCAGGCGCCGTAGCAAGAGCCAGCCTTGGCGTACCCTATAGAATACCGTTAATGGGATCCCTCTCCTCAGGGCACGACCAACACTGGGCAGGGGGAGAGATCGATCACGCGGTGGCTTACAGAGTTGTTCTGCCCCTCTCCAGACAGGGTGAGGCCACGGCAGCCCATCACGATCAGGCTGATCTCCAGCTCGTCTGCCACATCACAGATGACAAAAGGCACCTTCCCCTCTCGATACTCACTCTTGACGTTGCTGAGGCCGATTTGATGCAGGCCGGACTCCGTTTGCTTAAGCAGGTTGTGGATGTTTTGCCGAGCTTGCTCGGCTCGCTCCGGGTCAAGCTCCGTATCATCCAGCACAGAAAGCAAATACACTTGGCTCTTGTAGCGCTGTGCTATGTCCGCCACCAAGGGCAAGGCGTGGCTGGTTTCACGCGAGTTATCGATGGGAAAGAGCAGTTTGTCGAACATAGCCGAGGATCCCAACGGTCGACCCCAGTCCCTATCCAAATTCAAGTTCAAGGCGAAGGCTGACTTTATTCTACCAACTTTGCCGGGGGCTGAAGGATCCCAGCCCATTTTCCTATTGTGAGGGGCTCGACCTTAGCCGCTTGGCATCAACCGGAAACGGGAGCCCTTTTGGATAAGCAGTAGAAGACGCCCTGCATACTGCTCATGGGAAAGCCCGACCTTTTGAAGCTGTGCTTGGCTGGGGTTTACGCAGTTCCTGCCGTTGGGCCACTTCGCAGATCAAGCTAAACGGCAATTGGGATCTAGAGCTGCAGAAATGGTCTCCTGGATCTGCTGTTGCTGCAGGGATCCCTCGGGCAGTTGCCTATTGTTTTTGACAAACCTGGCATTCCAACTCGCTGTCAGGGCACCATCCACAAAATCTGCATCTGATAAAAGGCTCAAAGTTTGCTGCAGTTCTGCCGTGTTGAGAACATTGCCAATACACAAAAAATATTCTGGAAACCCAAAAAATCATGAAGAGGCCAAATCCTCAGTAGCATGAAAGTTATTCCTATGTAAATCTTATCTGGCTTTGATTGCCTCTTTGGAACGAATCGGTAGAAATGGCCAGCGGAAAATCGAGCGCACTTCCCCCCTCTGCAGACCTCAACCGGTTAGAGCGTGCAAGGCTCCTGTTGCCCGCCGCAGAAACCGCAAGAGAAGGTTAAGCTAAGGCTCTGTTGGCCCCCGACCCTCAGATTGGCAGGATGGGTGTCATGTTCCAGATCCAACCCCTGACCCCGGAACGGATTGCCCGTATGGCGGCAGGAGAGGTGATCGACTCTCTGGGGGCAGCCTTGCGGGAATTGCTGGAAAATGCCCTCGATGCCCAGGCCACCCGCATTCAAGTGGAGATCTGGCCGACTCGCTGGCAGGTGCGGGTGGGGGATAACGGCCACGGGATCCCGGCTTCGGAACTGGAGCAGGTGGCCCGTCGCCACACCACCAGCAAGTTGGACGGTCGCAGCCTAGGGTTTCGTGGGGAAGCCCTGCACAGCCTGGCCCGCTTGGGATCCCTGGCTATCCAAACCCGCCACGCTGACGATGCTCACGGCTGGCTGGCCGCCTACGACCGACAGGGGGAGCTGATCCACAAGCAGCCGGCAGCCACTGCCTTGGGAACGGTGGTCACGGTTGCGGATTTGTTTGCCGACTGGCCTCTGCGCCGTCGGGCCTTGCCCCAAACTCGCCCGCTCCTGACACTGGTGCAGAATGCAGCCCTAGCCCATCCCTGGGTCAGTTGGCAGGTGCATCAGGAAGGGCAATTGCTGCTCAGCCTCTGGCCGGGAAAATCTCTGCAAGATCTGCTGCTGCAGGTGTTGCCGCAGTTGGATCCCACGGATCTGCGCTATCGGCGGATCCAGGATGGGGATAGCGATTGGGAAGTGGTGCTGGGCCTGCCGGATCGCCTGCATCGCCCCCACCCCGATTGGATCCGTGTGGCCGTAAACGGACGGTTTGTGCAGATGCCCGACTGGCAACGGCTGATCCAGTCGGTTTTTCACCACGCGTTGCCTCGCCACCGTCATCCACTGGTGGTTGTTCACCTGCGCCTGCCCCCAGAGCAGGTGGATTGGAACCGTCATCCTGCCAAAAGCGAGCTCTACCTGGAGAATCTGACGGCCCGCCAGGAGCAGTTGCGCCAACACCTGCACTCCCTTCTGCAATTGGGATCCGGGCAAGCCAGCCGCCGCTCTGTGCATCTGATCCGGGCCAGCGAGGCCAAGGTGGTCTATCGAGTCTCGCCCGATCTCCAGAGCCGTTTTCCTCCCTCTGACCGCCCAACTTCTCTCCTGCCCCCCCTCAAGGCGCTGGCCCAACTGCATCGGACCTACATCTTGGCAGAGCACCCCCAGGGGTTATGGCTGGTGGAGCAACACCTGGCCCACGAGCGAGTTCGCTACGAGTACATCCAGCAGCACTGGCAACTGGTGGCACCGGAGATGCCCGTAACGCTGCAAGGACTGTCGCCCCAAGCCCTGGAGCGGTTGGAGCAGTTGGGGCTGGAGCCAGAACCCTTCGGCCCCAATACCTATCTCATCCGACGCATTCCTCTGGCCTTGGCATCGGAAGATCCAGAGGAGGTACAGGGATCCCTGCTGGAGCTCAGTGGTTGTCAAGATTTGCAGGCAGCCCAGGTAACAGTGGCCTGTCGAGGGGCCTTGCGCAATGGGATCCCGCTGACCCTGGAGCAGATGCAAAAGCTGTTGGAAGCCTGGCAGCGCACCGCCAATCCCCACACTTGCCCTCATGGTCGCCCGGTCTACCTGGCCCTGGCAGAAAAAGATCTGGCCCGTTACTTCCGCCGCCGTTGGGGCCTCTGCGACCGGCCTATCTCCGACTCCAAACTGGGATCCCTATGGGAGCTGGATCCGCTGGGAGACAGGTTTGCCGCCCAGGTGCGCTCTTCTGCGTCGGATCCCACGGACGAGCCCAGCTCCACCCCACTATAATCGGGGGTGTCCAACTGCTGAAACCCCTGAAACTCCATGGCTTCTTATCTCAAACTCAAAGCCCAAGAAGAGACCTGGCTGCAGCGCCATTCCCGTCTGATCTTGGCGATCTTGGCCGGCCTGGGATCCCTGCTGACGGCCTATCTCACCTACACCAAGCTGACGGAGCAGCCCGCCGCCTTCTGCACTGGGGATGGAGGGTGTGACCTGGTACTCTCCAGCCGTTGGGCAGAGTTTTTGGGGATCCCGACCGCGGCTGTTGGCCTGTTGGGATTTTTGGGAGTCTTGGCGCTGGCGGTGCTGCCGGATGGGCTCCCACTGGTGAAGCGGTGGCGCTGGCCGGCCCTGTTTGGCTTGGTTTCCGCCATGACCGCCTTTGAGATGTACATGCTTTACCTGATGGTGGCGGTGCTGCGGCAATTCTGCATGTATTGCACCACCGCGATTATCTTGGTGGCGGGGCTGGGGCTGGTGACCGTGCTGGGCCACCGCTGGTTGGATTGGGGCAAGCTGGCCTTCAGCTACATTCTGGTGGCCTTTCTCACGTTGGTGACCACGATTGGGGTGTACGCCAACCAAGTTCCCCCGCCTAGCCCCCTGGCGGTAGGGTTAGCAGCCCACCTGCGGCAGATCGGCGGCACTATGTACGGGGCCTATTGGTGCCCCCATTGTCAAGACCAAAAGGAGCTGTTCGGATCGGCTTTTGAGCAAGTGCCCTACGTGGAGTGCTCCCCCAACGGCCCCGGCACTCCACAGGCTCAAGAATGCACAGAAGCGGGGATCACCAGCTATCCCACCTGGATCATCAATGGCCGCACCTACACAGGCGTTCGCTCTCTGGAAGCCTTGGCGGTGGCCTCTGGCTATCCGCTGGAAGAGGGCAGATAAACCCCTGGAGTCGGGATGAGGATGTGAACTCGGTTGCGCCCTGCCTGCTTGGCCTGGTAGAGCGCGCTATCCGCCTGCTGCAAGGCAGCTTCCGGCTCCAGGCGGTAGTCTTCGCTGAGCACGATCCCACCAATGCTGAGGGTAACCGGCAGGCTGCGCTTGGGGGAGATGTCAATGGGCCGTTTGGCGATAGCCTGCCGCAGAGACTCTGCGTAGCGACCACAGCGAGAGGGGCTAAGTCCGGGCGTAAGGCAAACAAATTCTTCCCCACCATAGCGGTAGAGCAGGCTGGAGGGCCGCAGTTGATTTTGCAGCCGCCCGACGATGGCCTGCAGCACACAGTCGCCAATGTAGTGGCCGTGGCTGTCGTTGATTTGCTTAAAGTGATCTACATCCATCATCAGCAGGCAGAGATAGCGGTAGCGAGCTTCCCCGCGGGCTCCCACCTGCTTGAGCAAATGGGGCAGCGCCTGATCCAGAGCTCGCCGGTTCAACGCCCCGGTCAAGGGATCCGTCAAAGACAAAGACTCCAACAACTCATTGCGGGCTCGCAATTGCCGGTTGGCCTGGGCCAAAGCTTGGGTGAGCCGCTGGAGACGTAACCCTGCCCGCACCCGCGCCCGCAGCTCCTCGGGATCGACCGGCTTGGTGATGAATTCATCCGCCCCCGCATCCAGCCCCTCTACCCGAGCCTCAACTTCAGAACGGGACGTGAGCAAAATGAAATAGACAAACTGCCCTGCGGCGGATCCCTTGAGACGGCGACAGAACTCTACCCCCGACATCTCAGGCATGACCCAGTCGCAGATCACCATGTCGGGCCACTCGCTCTCTTCCAAGCTTTGCAAGGGATCCCAAGCTGCTCGGCCGCTTTCCCAGCTTTCCACGTGGTACTGGGAGCCTGTGAGAGCATCGACAATATAGCGACGGACTACTGGGTCATCATCGACAACCCAAATGCGGGGAGTCCGGGCCGGAACAGAGCTCCAAAAGGTTTCTTCTGCTGAACCAGAAGGGTGGTACGCAGAATCCAAGCCCTCCAGATCAAGGGATGGCATAGCTAAAGAGGAATCGCCCATTGTAGTCGGATCCCAATCTTAGCGCCAACAGCTAGTTGGAACCAGAACCGGGAGCGGCCAGACAAGCATGGTTGGAGGCCCGCTCACGGAGCGCAAGGTGCAGTGCTTCCACAAACTGCCGCACCCGAATCGGGTCGATCATGGGAAAGGGATCCGAATAGCCTGCCGGCATGCCTGCGGAACGGGAAGACCGCTTCAGAGAACTGGCCACAATTACTCCATCTGCCCGCCGGATCAGGCTGCCGATGTTTTCAGCAGTAGCCCCCGAGCCGATGAGCAGCGGCACCTGAGGAGCAACTTTGCGGGCCAGCTCCAGCTCCTCGAGCAGGGGTGGCTTGCCGGTGGCCCAGCCGGAAAGGATGATGGCATCGGCCAGGCCACGTTCCACCGTGTCGGTGATGGCCGCATCCAGACTGATGGGACCTAGGGGTTGGGCGTGTTTCACCAGCACATCGGCGAAAATCTTGATGTTAGCCCCCAGCTCCCGGCGATAGCGCAGCAGGCGGTAGGCATTCCCCTCGATAATGCCTTGGTCGGTCACCATCGCCCCGCAGAGCACATTCACCCGGATGAACTGCGCCCCCACGCAGGCGGCAATTGCCAGAGCACTGCAGCCATCGTTGCGCAAGACGTTGATCCCGACCGGCAGCGAGACCAAGGTTTTCAGCCGCTGGACGATGACGGTCATGGCGCTGACCACCGCTGCGTCCACCCGATCCTTGGCAAAGGGGGCATCGTAAAAGTTCTCGACGAGGATCCCATCTACTCCCCCTGCAGCCAGGGCGGTAGCCGCCTGTTCTGCCTGAGCGATCACCCATTCCAAGTCCCCCCCCCAACGGGGTGAGGTGGGCAGCGGCAACAAATGAACCACCCCAATGACCGGATGGGGGGTTTTGAAGAGGTGTTGCAGCAGGTTCACCGGCAAGCTTCCTCAGGGATCCCTAACGATCTTACGCCTGGATCTGACCCACAGGGGTATTCTCTGGGGGAAGTGTAACATCAGGGCTGGGGGGAGAAGAGCGGGCTAGGCCTCGGAGCAATTGCGGCACCATCCCCGGCCCTTCGTAAACCCAGCCGGTGTAGACCTGCAGCAGGCTGGCTCCCGCTTCCAGTTTCTCCAAGGCGTCGGCCAAGGTGAAGATGCCCCCCACTCCGATGATGGGCAATTTTCCTTGGGTGGAGCGGTGGATGTAGCGGATGACTTGGGTGGAACGCTCCCGCAAGGGGGCACCGCTGATCCCGCCGGCTTCTGCAAGGATTGGCCTAGACTCCGCTGGTGCGAAGGGGATCCCGTGGCCAGGCAGGAAACGGGTTTTCAGGTTATCGCGGCGCAGGGTGGTGTTGGTGGCCACAATCCCGGCCAGTTGATGGTCTTGGGCCAGCTCCAGGATGCTGTCGATGTCGGGCCAGTCCAGATCGGGAGCGATCTTCACCAGGAGGGGTTTTCGCTTCTGATTTTCCCGCTGTAAGGCAGATAGGATGGGCTCCAGTTGCTCAGCAGCCTGCAGGGATCGCAGCCCCGGCGTGTTGGGGGAGCTGACGTTGACCACAAAGTAGTCCCCCAGCTCCTGGAGCAGCCGGAAGCTGGCCAGGTAATCGGCAGCTGCTTCTTCCAGGGGGGTGATTTTGGCTTTGCCCAGGTTAATTCCAATGGGGATGGGACGTTGCTGTAGCCGGCGCAACCGTTCCGCCAGAGCCGCCGCCCCTTGATTGTTAAAGCCCATGCGATTGAGGGCAGCGCGATCTTGGGGCAGTTGAAACAGGCGAGGTTTGGGGTTGCCCGGTTGGGGCTGAGGAGTGACGGTGCCCACCTCTACAAAACCAAACCCCAGGCTGGGCCAGACGCCCAGAGCCAGGCCATCTTTGTCGAAGCCCGCAGCCAATCCAAGGGGATTGGGAAAGGTAAGGCCCCACAGCGACACCGATAGCCGGGGATCCCGGTAGCAAAACAGTCGCTCCAGAGCCGATAGGATCCCGGTGGCCTGGGTGGTATCGATCCAGTGCAAGGCGCGCAGCAAGCCCATCTTGACCGCTTCCGGGTCGGCTCTCAGCCCAGAAAAAAGCAGAGGCCACAACACATCTCGGTACAGGTTCACCGCAAAGACCCTCTACAGGTAAACTGCCCCTTGGCTGTAGCTTGCTTCCGCGTCGCAAAAATCGGTGAGCAACTGATGGACTCCGGGCTCACTGCCAGCTAAGGGATATCCCATTGCAGCACTCAACGGTAACCTCTCTGGGCTTGCTCTTTGCCGGAGATGGAGTCCCTTTGCCGCTCAAGGCTGGCTCCCCAAACTGCCCCCAACAGCAAGGTTACCAACAGGTGGATGCGGCCATCCAACATCACCACGTCCAAAAGCCCTGAGGCAAAAAATGCCGTCAAGGCCAGCAGCATCCCCAACAGGACGCTTTCTTGCGAGCGCCGCCAAGCTTGCCATCCCCGCGCCAAAATCCAGCCCCACAGGATCAGATGGCCCAGCAACAGCGGGATCCCACCCTCGGCTGCCAGGTGTAGGTACAGATTGTGGCAATGGCCCAGCAGCTCCGGCGGCTCCTGAGCATTATAAAGGGCGGCAAAGCTCTGCCAGCCCCAGCCCGTCAAAGGCCGCTCTCGCGCCATCTGCAGGGCAAAGTGCCAGGCATCCAGACGGTTAGCGGTGGAACTAAAATGGAGCGCCTGGGGATCGAAGGTGTCTGCCAGACGGCTCCAAATCAATCGGGGCACAACAGCCCGCCAGCCCGGCCAATCCCAAGCAGCGGCCAAACCGGCCAATCCCAGACCGACCAAGATCCCGATCCCCCACCAACAGCGCCGTAGGGCCAGCCCTATCACCAGCGCCAGCCCCCCCACTCCCCAGCCGTTGCGAGAGGCTGTCAGCAGCAACAAGAGGGATCCCAGCCCCAGCACAGCTCCCAGCCCTACTGCCTGTGGCCAGTCTCTATCGGCTCGATCCAGCCACAGCCCTGCCGCCAAACACAGGTGGATCACCAGGTAGATGGCCAGGATATTGGGGGAAGTAAAAGCTGCCGCCGGTCGCTCTCCCCCGGCAACCCCCGTAATCCAAACCGGCCCCCAGAAGAAGTGCCCCTGCCATCCCCACAGCACTTCTCCCCAACCCAAAAGCAGCATCAGCCCGCTGCCCAGCACCAACACCTGGGCCAACCGCCGACGGCCTACAGGATGGAACTCCGTCCCGCTGACGCGAAAGGACTCCGTCCCGCTGACGCGATCGGCCAGAACAGCGGCAAAGGCCGGCAGCATCAATAAAAAAGGCCAGTAGTTGAACATCCCTGGCAGGCTCAGCCGCCAATCTTCCCCCAAAAAAGCCACTCCCACTGCCGCCAGGCTCAGGAGAGCCGCCAGTCCAAACAAGGGATCCCGCAGGATCGCCCCACCATAGCGGGTATAACCCTGGATCGTCCCCACCAAAGCCAAGAGTAAGCTGGGGGCCAGATTCACCGGGATCAGCGCCGCTGCTGCCAGCAGCCAGCCCCTCGGCTGAGAGGGCAAGGGATCCGGCGACAACTCGGGAGACAAAACCGGTGCCGAAGAAGACATCACTCATCCTCAAGGGGGATCCCTGGCCTTACCCGCCCCTGGCCGAAGTAACGCCCAAATTGCAGCTCGTACACCTCATCCTCATCCTGGGTTTCTACCCACAGCTCCGAGCGGGCATAGCCCACGCACAGCAGCCCATACCCCTGCTCCTTCAGCTCCCGCGAGATGCCCATTGCCTCCGGCTGATACAGGGATCCCCGCCGTACCCGCACCGCACAGGTGGTACAGGCGCCATTGCGACAGGCAAAGGGCAGTTGGATCCCTTGGGCCTCGGCGCTGGCCAAAATGTATTGATCCGCCGGCACCTGGATTAGATAGTGAGTGTCCCGTTGGCGGTCATGGATGTGAACCGGGTAAGAAGGGACAGAAGAGGAAGAACGCATGGGGAAGTGGCCTTTTTGCAGAGCAGAAATCTTTTTCATGATTCCACAGGATTTTAACCACTACCCCACCAAACCTGAACCGGCTGGGGATCCCCAGGAGCTGAAGCCGATCTGTTGGTGGGTCTAAAGATAAACAAACAGACCCCGAGTTGGTTGTTGAGATAAGCTAAAGGTAGGGCTCCCAAGGAGAGCATCCCATGCTGGAAACCCCCAATGCCAATCTGGCCTCACCGGAAAAACCTTCGCCTTCCCTCTCTGCCGAAACCCTCAACAAGCTGATCGAGAGCAATGCTGAAAGTCGGCCTTGGGGGAGCTTTACAGTGCTGGAAGAGGGCCCTGGCTACAAAATCAAGCGGATCGTGGTGCTGCCCAAGCATCGCCTTAGCCTGCAGTTGCACTACCATCGCAGCGAACACTGGATCGTCGTTGCCGGCACCGCCAAGGTCACCTGCGGAGATGAAGAAAAGCTCATCACGGCCAACCAATCCACCTACGTGCCCCCTTGCACCAAGCATCGCCTGGAGAACCCTGGCGTCATCCCTCTGGTGATTATCGAGGTGCAAAACGGCCAGTACTTGGGCGAAGACGACATTGTCCGCTTCAGCGACGACTACGCCCGGGTTAACGGTGGGCAAAAGTAGCCAATCCCAATGGCCTAGGCGAGCTCTTCGCTGCTGAGGATCGCGATCCTCTAGAACAGCATCACCAGCAGGGCAACCACTAACAACAGCACAGCCCACATAGCCTGCCAGAAGGGATGGTAGCTGGTGATGAGCTGGCCATGGCGGCTTTGAAAGCGGGCCAGATCCAGGTAAGGGGCCACCCCTCGTCGGAACCACCCCACCGCGGATCCCTCTTGGCCGATTACCCCCCCTGCCTGGCGCGCTCCAAACAGGAAGTTGCCCAGCGGCCCAAAGCGGGAAGCATAGCGCAGGAAGATCATCCCTGTCTCATCCTGGAACTTGAGATCGGAGCCGAAGCGATAGCCCGGATCCCCCCGCCCGATCACCCGCCCCTCCAACTGCATCGGCAACCCGCGCAAGGGGCTGGCGTAGGGATTGCTCATGGCCTTCAACACGGTCAACGCTGGCGGGTTTTCTAAGCTGGGGTACATCACTGTCATCTTCAGCAGCAGGCCCAAGCCCACCCCCATCAGGGTCAGCCCGGCAAACATTTCATAGAAGCCCACCTGCAAGGCCGGGATCCCGAGCAGCGCCCCCACAATCGCCCCCAGCCACTCGGCGTTCAACAGCAGTATATCCAGCAGAAAGTTCCCGTAGAGCTGTTGCCGGTTGAGCTGCTTGCCCTGGGCAACCACGCTGGCCATATCGAACTCCACCGGCAGATCCAGTTGCTCCGCATAGGTGCACAGCGCCCGCACCCGTTTGCCCGTGAGGGGATGGGTGGAGTTCAGCTCCATCCACCAGGCCCAAGGGTTAAACAGATCCCACAAAAATACCCTGCCCACCTGGCCGGGATCCGAGGCAACCCGGTAGGCCGTCCCCGCCGTAACAGCCGCCTTGGCATCGTAGATCCCCAAAGCCCGCGTTCCTTCCAGCAGGCGAGCACTGCGCTGTCGGGTTTCCTCATCCCGCTCCCGCTCTCCCTCTTGCACAATGCCGTAGGCAATTTTCACCAAAGCCCGCGAGAGCCCATTGGGGTTGCCGGTGGTTTCGGCGGCAAAGTGATCGGCAAAGTACTCCCGCACCCGCGACAGATAGAGCAATAAATAGGAGCCAGCCACGTAGAAAAAGTAGGCGACCAAGGCCAGGGAGCGGAGGCTGCCCCTTTTGCCGTTGTCGCGCGCATCCCGCATGTAGACGTAAAGAAGGTAGAGAATCTGCACCAACGTGGAAGCCAGGGTCATGACGGCGAAATCCCAGTGGATCACATGCCCCAGCTCGTGGGCATAGACCGTAGCCACCTCTTCATCTTCCAAGTAGGTGAACAACCCTTCGCTGACGACGATGCGGGCCGTATCCGGCAGGCTGCCGTAGGTAAAAGCAGTGGGGTTTTGGTCGCGGATCAGCCCCAGCTTCGGCTGCTTCAGCTTGTACTGGCGGCAAACCCGTTGAATCACCTCTGCACTCTCTGGGCTGCGACGCCCAATTTCCGCCAAGCTTACCCACTCGGTGCCATAGAGGCTGTGCTGGATCCAGTCCATCAGCCAAGGGGACAAAAAGAAGATCAGGGCATTGAAGGCGAGGGTGAGCAGAATGGCGAAGATGAAAGAGCCCAGAGAGAATCCCCCCTCTAAGCTGCCCAAGACGGTCAGGAAAAGCACAAACACCATACCGAACAGCAGGCTCAGGGTCACACCTGAGGCCGCCGTCAGGTTGCCGGCAAAGCTGGCCAACATTAGCGAAACCCCCACCTGAGGGGCGCGGTAGCTGCGCTTGGTTTGTCCGGTTTTGAGACCTGAGGTGGCGGGATCCAATTCCGCTAGGGTGCGGCTGGGGTTGAAGCAATAGCGGCTCAGCCAAACGCTCAGTAGACGCAGCTCGTGAGGATTCAGGCTTTTCAGAGGCTCCAGCCACAAGGCCGCTTCCACCGATAACATCACCGTCGAGACGGCGCTGGGATTGCGAAACAAGGTGGGCAGGAGGGGCAGAACCTCCTGCTTTTGCCCAGAAGTGAGGCCGTGAAAACCCAAAACCGCCTGGCGGAGCAAACCAGGCGGCTGAGGAAGGTCGGCGGTAAGCAACTGGCGATTGCTGACAAAGCAGTGGCGGCTTAGATCCGGACTCTCCGGGGACTCCGTCCCACTGACGGGTTCGCGAGAGGGTCGCGTAGCGGTAAAGTGCTCTGCACTGCTAACACGACCGGGATCCACCTTGTCTGTCGCCGGCTCCGGATCCAGCCTCACCTGAGTTTTCCAGTCGGCAGCCTGCTGGCCCATGGGGCGGCTGTAGAGGGCCAACCGTTTGACTTGGGGGTAGCGAGTGGGAATCGCCTTCTGGAACCAGGCCGTCAACTCCTCATAGTTGAGAGCAAGGCCGGCAGGACGGTTGATCATAATGACAAGGGCATAAGCCTTGGGGCTGTCCCGGAGCGGTTGGGCTTTGGCCTGTAACCTAAGGCGGGGATTGGCCAGCGCCTGCTCCAGCCACTGCACCACTTCCTGTTCGTTCATGGCCCTCTCCCGGATCTAGTGGGGTGAAGAAGATCAACTATTCATCAACCATTCAACTGTTGCCTCGGTTGCCGACTGCCGATTGGCCTCACGGGAGCTATTCTGGCATTTCCTCCCGTTGACGGGATCCCCATCCTCCTACCAGCCCAGTACAGTTCCCCTTCTGGGAAAGCATGAGAACCTGAGCTTTGGGAATTTTTGGCTACAAAATCGAGCGCTGCCCTTCTGGGCTGATACCAATAATGGTGAGCTGGCAGTCCAACACTTTGAAACCGTACTTTTCTGCCACCTTCTGGGTGATGTTAAGAATGGCGTTGTTTTTGAACTCGATCACCTTGTTGGTCTTGACGCACACCAGATGGTGGTGGTGGTGGGGGGCCGGCTGGTTGATCTCGTAATGTTTGTGCCCTTCGGTCAGTTCCAGTTCTCGCAAAATGCCCATGCGGGACATCAGCTTGACGGTGCGGTAAATGGTGGAAAGGCTAATGTTGTGGCCTTCTTCCCGCAACTTTTTGTGCAACTCCTCCGCGCTTAGATGCGTGCCCTCAGGCAAGTTTTGAAACGTTTGCAGGATGATCTCCCGCTGCCGAGTGGCTCGCCAGCCTTTGGCATTGAGCTCTGCCTTGAACGCCTCTTCGGTGTAGACCATGATGCCGCCCCTCCGCTGTTGGGCAACGTCGCCGTAACAGTCAATAAGTTCTGTAATTGATAATAACTTCATTTATGACGACACCACCCGACTTGGTTGCTGAAGACATCGTTCAGGCTCAGTTCAGGCCCAATAGAACAGGGACGCAACTGAGGCGCATGGGCTGCCGGGAGAGCCTCGGGAAGGGTGCGGGAAACCCAATCCCTCATCCATCCGGGATGAGCTAGCCTACAGAGCAGAGCCATGTGGCGGACTGTTTCTGGTGTTCGGGCGCGCCTAGGCTAACATACTCAAGAAAAGGCCCGCGGCATCCTGACAGCGTTGGCAAGCGTAGTGATCGGGAAGGGAAAACGAAAATGCGGTTTGAGCAGCCCAAAACCTATTCCATTTCTCTGGGTGGCTGGGGGTTCTGGCTGGGATCCCTGGCGTTGGCAGCTTTGCTGACCAGTATCGGGCTGGGGTGGCTGGTCGCCGGATTGGTGGCTCTGTTGCTGTTTTTGCTGTCCTTGCCGGTGTTGGTGCTCCTGGCCTTTCGCTGGTGGGCGCGCCGCTGGATCACGACGGATCGCTGCCCGGTGTGTGGGTCAGAATCGCAAGCCATTGAGGGCAGCCATTTCTTTTGCCCCAATTGTGGAGAGCCGCTGTTTGTTGCAGACGGACGTTTTTATCGGCAAACGCCCCCCGGCACCATCGATGTAGAGCCTGTGGAAGAGGGTGGCTGGGAATTGACGAGCTGATGCCCCCTCGGTTGCCGGGATGTTTAGAGGGTGTTTTCCGTGAAAAGTGCTATGCCTGCGGCACCCCATGGTGCTACACAACACTGTTGCTCCGCAACGCTGACGCCACGGCACGAACGACATCTGTGGGGCTGGCCCGGTAGGCGGCTGGTTTCGAGCTGGGTTGGGCTGCTCTCGGCGGCAATTCTGTTGCTGGGTTTGTCTCCCCATTCCCAGGCGACGGAGCAGGGATCCCTGCAACCTCAGGTGGAAACTTATCTGGCTCAGTTGGCCGGTCGGGGGTTTTCGCCCGCGGCTCAGGGGGTTTGGCTGCAGATGGAGGATCCTTCGCCTCAGCGGGACAGAATCCTTGTTTTGGGACAGCATCAGGGATCCACACCCTTGCCGGCTGCTTCTTTGACCAAGGTGGCAACGACCCTGGCCGCTTTGCAGCACTTTGGCCCGCAGCACCGCTTTGTTACCACCTGGCTGGCCACTGGCCCCTTAACTGCTGAGGGAGTTCTACAGGGGGATCTCTGGGTTCTGGGGGGGGAGGATCCCTTGTTCGTCTGGGAGGAAGCCTTCTCCGTCGGCAACCTGCTCAATGCCTATGGGATCCGCCAGGTGCGCGGGGATCTGGTGGTGGTGGGCCGCTTTTACATGAACTTTTCCCGGGATGTGGCGCAATCGGGATCCCTGTTGCGGCAGGGGCTGGATGCGCGGCGCTGGCCGCCAGAGGCGGAGGCCCAATTTCAAACCTTACCCCCCGGCACACCCAGACCGCAGGTGGAGATCTTGGGTTCGGTGCGGGTTGCCCAGCAGATCCCGCCCGGCGCTCAGGTTTTGCTCAGACATGAGTCCCCCCCCCTCATTCACTTGGTCAAGCTGATGAACCTCTACAGCAACAACTCCATGGCCGAGATGTTGGCCGATGCAGTGGGGGGTGCTGACCAAGTGGCCCAAATCGCCCGGGCCATCGCCGGGATCCCGGCAGAAGAGCTGCAACTGATCAACGGCTCCGGGTTGGGGGTGGAAAACCGCATTTCGCCGCGGGCCAATGTAGCTATGCTTCAAGCCATCCAGTCTCTTCTGGAGGAGCAGGGGCTCTCTCTTGCCGATGCTTTTGCCGTCGTCGGCCAAGATGTGGGAGTGTTGGAACGGCGGCTGTTACCGGGGATCTTGATCGCCAAGTCGGGCACCCTGAGGAGCGTCAGCACCTTGGCGGGTGTACTGCCAACCGCGCAGGGGGACATTTGGTTTGCCCTGATGAATGGCGGATCCGATCTGGTCGGCTTTCGCACCCAGCAGGGACAATTCCTCAGCCAGCTCCAGTCCCAATGGGGATCCCCCACCACCTTGCCTGAGCGTTGGATCCCTCGCTCTGGGGATACGGGATCCCGCACAGAGCTGAACCCGCGTCTTTGAAACTGTGCCCAACCGGTTCTCTCTCAGCCCAGAGTGACCTCGGTCGCGTTAGCGGAACGCAGTCCTATGTCCGCCCTCCCAGTTTGGGAATTGAGATCGACTTGGCTCGCTGTCAACAGCCCTCAACCCAGAAACCTCGTCCAGCAATTCCCGATGGGGCGTACAGGGATCGAACCTGTGTAAGGCAAATTATGAGTTTGCTGCCTAAACCGCTCGGCCAACGCCCCTGATTCTTTTACTCTAGCGCCCTTGTCTCCTCCAGAAGCGGCTGAAAACAGGATAAGCTGCATGTCGGTGGTTAGGATCTGACGCCATGGCTGCGCCGCGTTCTTGGCAGGGGCAAATGGCCCTGGGCTTGGGGCTGATTGCCTTGTCCTCGGCTCTCTGTTTTGGCTTCTTGGCCGTTGGGCAGCACTATCTCTACGGGGATGGATCCGCTGTGGATTTCCAGCCTGCCGGGGAGAGTTTGGCTTTGTCTACCGCCCCCAGTACTGGGCCTCCGACGGCACTGCCCCTCACTACCCCCCCCTCTTCCGACGGCAATCTCCCAGAGGGATCCCCGCTGCAACTCTGGTTTGTTACTTTTTTAACCGTGTTTGTGGCGGAAATGGGCGACAAAACCCAGTTGGCAACCTTGCTCATGAGTGCCCAATCCCAATCTCCTTGGGCGATCTTTTTCGGTTCCGCCGGTGCCTTGGTGACCGCCAGTTTTTTCAGCGTGGTGCTGGGAGAAGGTCTGGGCCAAGTCATTCCCCCGGGCTGGCTACAATGGTTGGCGGGTGCAGGGTTCCTGATGATCGGGGGCTATGTATTATGGCAGGAGTGGCGGGGGAACAAGCTCCCAGAGGGCTAGCCTCCCTGAGCAGCCGATGCCAACCCGGCAGGACAGAGTGGAGAACAACCGAGGAACGTGTTGATCCAAGACAACGACAGCCGAACCCCGTCTTTTTTGCTGCGGCAAATGGCCGGACGGGCCGCCCTAGTGAGCTTTGGCTCGATTCTGCTGGCCGAAATGGGCGATAAAACCCAATTGGCGACCCTGCTCCTCAGTGCCCGCTCGCAAAACGCTGGGGTAATCTTTTTGGGCGCTGCTGCTGCTTTGATCAGCACCAGCCTAATTGGGGTGTGGGCAGGAGCTTGGGTGGCCCGCCTGATCCCACCTCGCTGGATCAAAACCCTGGCAGGCGTGGGGTTTGTTGTGATGGGCCTAGTCTTGTTGTGGGGATCCCTGCCCATAGCCGGCTGAGCAGAGGGCTTCAGGATGGCTTCGGCAAAGCGTGATAGGATTAAGAGCGCCTCACTTTGACACTTCAAACTGAGGACCTTCACTTGAGTCCGGACAACCGGTCAGGAAAACCAGCATGGCCAAAAAACGCAATCTGAAGCGGGAAAAAGCCGAGCGCAACCGCGAATATGCCAAACAGTTCCAAAAAAGTCGTGCTCGCAATGGCCGCCGCTTCCGTTCTGCCCCCCGCGACAACGAGGCCAGCGCTGGCGAAGAACAGCAGTAAGGTTGTTTTTGTCGAGATGCTCTGTCGGTCAATCCTGTGAGCGGAGCTAGTTCAACAAACCTGCTATCGTATGCAGGGGTGGGCCGGAGCGGATAAGCATGAAATATCGACGGATTCTACTGAAGTTGAGTGGTGAAGCCCTGATGGGGGAGCGCCCCTACGGGATCGACCCCGAGGTCTTGAAGTCCATTGCCGGCGAAGTGGCCTCGGTGGTGCAGGCCGGTGTGCAGGTGGCGATTGTGGTGGGAGGGGGTAACATCTGGCGCGGGCGCAAAGAGGCGGCTGCCCAAGGGATGGATCAGGCTTCTGCCGACTACGTAGGGATGCTGGCCACCGTCATCAACGCCTTAACCCTGCAGGATGCCATTGAGCGAGCCGGGATCCCTACCCGAGTGCAGACGGCCATCGCCATGCAAGAGGTGGCGGAGCCCTATATTCGTCGCCGCGCCATTCGTCACCTGGAAAAGGGGCGGGTGGTGATTTTTGGGGCAGGATCTGGCAACCCCTTCTTCACCACCGATACCACTGCGGCCTTGCGGGCGGCGGAGATCGATGCCGAGGTGATTTTCAAAGCCACCAAGGTGGACGGAGTTTATGATGCGGATCCCAAGACTCACCCTCAGGCCCGCCGCTACGATGTCCTCAGCTATCAGGATGTGCTGAACCGCGATCTGCGGGTTATGGACAGCACCGCCATCGCCCTCTGCAAGGAAAATCAATTGCCCATCGTGGTCTTTGACCTGACTACCCCTGGCAATATTTATCGAGTGGTGCAGGGAGAACCCATCGGCACTTGGATCGGACAGCGGACGGTCGAGAACAACGGGATCCCCAGCCCAGGAGAGTTGATCCCAAGTTAGGGGGGAAATCGGCCTTGAGAGTCCGGCGACGCCCTAGCCAGGATTGAGTCCGAAGGATAGCCTGGCTCAAGGGTGTGCTCAGGCCGTTTGGAGGGAAAGGCAATGACAGATCAGGTTCAGCATTCGGCCCAAAAGGATCCCGTCTTGCCCAAATGCTCTGCTGCCCAAGGCGCTATACCCAGGTCACCCCATGTTGCTACGCAACGCTTACGCGAACGCTGGGGTCGGCGTCTTTTGCAGAGCTTGATTTTCCTGTTGGTTCTGGTCGGGGGATTGGGCTACTGGCAGTGGCAGACCTGGCTCCAGCCGGTGGGCGGTTCAGAACCGATCCAGGTGGTGATCCAGCCGGGCAGCAGCAGCCGTCTGATCGGGCAAAAACTGCGCCAAGCAGGGGTAATTCGCTCCGCTCTGGCTTGGGAGCTGTGGAGCCGTACCTTCGGGCGCGACTGGGTGTTTCAGGCGGGCACCTACGCTTTGGATCCCAACCAGGACATGCTGGCCGTGGCCCAGCAACTGCGGCAGGGAAGGATCCTGCAAAGACGGCTGACCATCCCGGAGGGTTGGCGCATCGAGCAAATGGCAGAGGCTCTGGCCCAGCGCAACTGGCTGGCAGCCGATGCCTTCATTGCCGTGACCCGGGTGATTCCCCCCCTCGATTGGCTGCCCCCCCACTTGAGCTCTCTAGAAGGCTACCTGTTCCCAGACACCTATCTTTTCCCCATCGAACAGGTGGAGGGATCCCTGCCGGATCGGGAAAAGGCCCAGATGGTGGTCGACGCCATGCTGCAGCGATTTGTCGCGGTGGCCCTGCCCCTGTTTCGCCAGCACACCACTTCCCTGTCTCTGCACGAGTGGGTTACCCTGGCCAGCATTGTGGAGCGGGAGGCCGTGGTGCCGGAAGAACGCGCTTTGATTGCAGGTGTCTTTCTGAACCGGCTTAAGAAAGGGATCCCCCTGGGAGCCGATCCGACGGTGGAATATGCCTTGAATATCCGGCAAACCCCAGATCGCCGCCTCACCCTTGCGGAGGTGCGTACCCCCTCTCCCTACAACACCTACCTCAACCCGGGTTTGCCCCCCGGCCCCATCGCCAGCCCGGGCTTGGCCAGCCTAAAAGCCGTTTTGCAGCCTGAGCAGACCGACTATCTCTACTTCGTGGCCCGCTACGATGGCACTCACATTTTCAGCAAAACCCTAGCAGAGCACGAGGCAGCCCAATTGCAAATTATTCAAGAGCGTCGGCAAGCTGCCCAGGGATCCCACCATAGTCCTCAACCAAGTCCTTAGCCGAGGAGCGGATGGTACACAAACCTTGGTTCAAGCTCCTGCAACCGGATCTGGTGGTGGCCGGCACTGTCTTAAAGTTGCGGGCAGAAGACCTGTGGGCCTGGCAGGTAAAAGGCATCATCTTTGACGTAGACGGTACACTGGTGCCGAGCCGACAGGTTGAGGTGGATCCCGCTGTGGCTGCTTGGCTGGAGCAGTTGCGTCCGCACTTTCAAATTTGGCTGGTGAGCAACAACCTCAATCGCAGCCGCATCCAACAAATCGGAGAAAGCCTGAACCTGCCCTACATTCACCGCGCTGGGAAACCCTCACGGCGGGCCTTGCGGCGGGCCGTAGCCCAGATGGGCTTGCCGGTAGAAGCAGTGGCTATGGTGGGAGACCGCCTGTTGACGGATATTTTGGCGGGCAATCGACTGGGGTTGGTAACCGTGCTGGTCAACTCCCTCTTGTCCGAAGCAGTCGAAAAGAACCCTGCTACCCTCTAGGGGCTGCGCTTTTGAGAGATTTGAGAGTTGGACAACTGTAATTGTTTCAAACTGAATTGAAAAGGTTTCCAAGCACTCCCCCTTTCCTTCGCAAAGAGAGAAGACCAAAAGACAATCCTGCTGCTCGGAAGGACTTAGTCAGTTCAGTTTAGGGTGAGACGCCTGGGCAGCTGAGAAAAGCCCTGTGGCCCCATGCATGTTTCATGCATGTTTTAGGTGTGGGTACAGTGTCCCAGTTTGAATCGAAATGACCAACCACAGGTTGTCAGCGCTGACAACTGCTGACCGGATGGTTAGCACATCTAAAAATCAAGACAAAAATCGAGAGAGATTTTCCAGACCTGACCCATCTGCCCCAATTTTTTGTAGAGTGACGGCAGGTGAGCCGGATCCCGCGTTGAAGCCCAGTAGGCGGCGGTGTGAGGGCGGTGTGAGATCCAAAGGTCAAGCATGCGAACCATCCCTATCGTCAAGTCCGCCATGCAACGGCTAAAGTCCATGCTGCAAAAATCCCTGCGTTCTGCTCCGACTTCCCCCCGCTCCAGATCCCTGCTGGCATCCAATGGACGGAGCCTGATCAAGCTGGGCAGCTTTCTGGCCTTGCCTTTGATATTCTCGACATTGCCCGGTTGGGCTTTAACATTGGTGGCGCGTCCAGATCTGCGCGACCTCAAACGTGCAGCCGTGGTTCGGGTGGTCAACTACAACACCCTGGTTGTCCAGCTTGAAGGAGACTTGAATTTGCGGCTGGTGCAACTAATTGGGATCGATCCCTTGCCTGACCCGATCAACCCCAACTGGACGGAGTTGCGCGGACAAACCCCTCTGGCAGTTTACAATGCTGGCCAATATCTGCAGACTGCTCTGCTGGGACGTGAGGTGTTTTTGGAGTTGGATCCTGCCCTAGCCCCTGCTCCCACCTTGCCTGCCTACGTTTGGCAAGCCAATACCCTCATCAACCAGGAAATGCTGTTTTTGGGGCATGGCCTGTTGTCGCCACAAACCGATAGCTTGAAGTACGGCCCCATTCTTACTGAAGCTGCCGATGCAGCCAAAAGACAAGGACGCGGCTATTGGACAACCTACGGCCCTCGCTAGAGACCAAGCCAAACCCAGAGCTGGAATTGCCGGCCTGTTTGTTGAGAATAATCTCAACAGCCATCTTCCGCCGGTCGGTGAGAGCATGACTCTAGTCAATAATAAGCTCAACTATACTGAAAATAATGTATAATATGTTCAGTACGGATTACTAC
>NZ_JANSIF010000018.1:0-49148 GCF_047461935.1 Synechococcus sp. R55.4
CATCTAAAAAAACCAACTTCATCCTCTTTCCTCTATAAATTATTCTCTCTATCCTAACATAAGATCAACACGACCTAAGGCGCACCGACTGGTGGACGGGGATCCCTGTTGCTTTGGGCAAAGGTTGGCTCAAGCGGCTGATCTGAGCCTGGGCCTGCAGTTGTTCGTCAATCCAGTCCGCCAGTTCCCGCATGTAGAGCGCCACATGGATCGCCTGGTCGCGCTGTACCGGCTCCACACCTTTTTCTGCCAGGCGGGCCAGGATGACGGGGTGGCTCAGCTCTTCCAGGGCGGCAAAGTCTTCCGGTTGGTCAAACCCCAGCTCTGCCATTTTCTCAAACACGTACCCCAGCCGTAGGCCCGTGGACTCGCAGCGCCCTTCCGGTTGCCAGGGATCCCGCAGGGCCAGGGCAACAGTTCGGTAGGCGGTTTGGGCAATGGAGCGCCAGGTGCCGCGGTGAATGCGCAGGCTCAATTGGTGCCGGTTCCATCCCAGGGCTTCTCGCACCAGCAGGCCGCAATTGCAGCGGGTGCTGTCCCGCCAACAATACTCCCAGTCCCAGAAGCCCCAGTGTTGGGATTGGATACGATCCGCGGTGCGGCGCAGGAGAGCCGCCAACTCAGGTGTGGGGCGCATGGGGCAACACAGAGCTAAAACGCTAAAACAGCTCCAGTCTAGGCAGGCGAGCGATGGAGAACAAGCCCGGCTCAATCTTCTTGACATTCCTGGTCGTGATGGCGCGAAGCAACATATCCCTGTTCGGGCCTGTCCTCCGAGGGCAAAGCTCGTCGCCGTTGGCGATGCCGTTGCCAAGCCCCCCAGGCCACCCCCCCCAGCACCAGCGAGGCCCCGCCCAGGTAGGTGCCTCCTGCCGGCAAGCCCGCCAAAGCCAAAGCCAGGGATCCCCCCCAAAGGGTCATGGCATAGATCAGCAGCACTGAATGCCGATGGGATAGGCCGGCTTTGAGCAAGCGGTGGTGCAAGTGGCCTTTGTCGGGATGGAAAGGCGACTTCCCCCTGGCCAGCCGCTTGAGGATTACGGTGGACATATCCAGGATCGGCACCGCCAAGATAAAGAAAGGCAGAGCCACTGCCAGCGTGGTCACCCCCTTGGCCACCCCGATCACCCCAATCCCAGCCAGGGTAAAGCCCAAAAAATAGGCCCCCCCATCCCCCATGAAGATCTGCGCTGGGTTGAAGTTGTAGCGCAAAAACCCCAGGCAAGCCCCCGCCAAGGCCGCCGCCAGCATGGCCGCCGCCGGTCGATCCAGCAGCAGGGTTACGATCAGCATCACCACTGCCGCAATTCCCGACACCCCTGCCGCCAGCCCATCCAGCCCGTCCATGAAGTTGATGGCGTTGGCCATCCCCACCAGCCAGAACAGGGTAATCAGCAGGCTCAACCACACCGGAAAGGGCCAGATCCCTCTCCCGGGCAGACTGATGAACTCAATGCGCACCCCTACTCCCCAAGCGGCAGCAGCCACGCCGAATTGCATCAACAAGCGGGAAAAAGGCGACAGGTGAAACAGGTCGTCCGCCAGGCCAATCAAAAAAAACAAAACCCCACCGATCGTCACCCCCCAAATCTCGTACTCCTGCTCGGTGCGCAAGCCCCCAAAAGCTCCGGCTCCCCAGAGCAACAGCAGGGCCACCAAGTTCCCAAAAAAGATGGAAACCCCCCCCAGGCGTACCATCGGCTGCCGGTGGATCTTGCGCTCATCGGGAAAATCCAACTGGCCACTGCGGATCCCGACTGCCTTCACCATTGGGGTTGCCCACAGAACCACACAGGCAGCAGCAAGGAACGCGACCAAGTAGGGCATGGCAAGCCGCAGAGATGTATCGAGGACTCTGTCCCGCTACGCAGACGGTTAGCCCAGATGGGGGTAGAGGGGGAAACGGCGACAGAGCCGGGCTACCCGCTGGCGACACTCTTCCAACACAGCAGGCTCCTCAGGCTGAAACAGACAATCGGCGATGATCTCCCCAATTTCTTCAAATTCTACCGGCCCCAGGCCGCGGGTGGTCAAGGCCGGGGATCCCAGGCGCAGTCCGCTGGCCACGAAAGGCGGCTGTGGGTCGAAGGGAATGGTGTTTTTGTTGGCGGTGATATGGATCTCGTCCATTAGCCGATCCGCCCGTTTGCCTGTCATCACCGGATCCGCCGCCCCCACTTTTTCCAGCACCGCCGAAACCGAGCGCAGATCCAGCAGCATCAGGTGGTTGTCTGTGCCCCCGGAAACCAGCCGAATGCCCCGCCGTTGCAGGGATCCCGCCAGGGCCTGAGCATTGGCGATCACCTGCGCCGAGTACTGGGCGAAGCCGGGCTGCAGGGCTTCCCCAAAGGCCACCGCCTTGCCGGCAATGACATGCTCCAGCGGCCCCCCTTGACTGCCGGGGAACACCGCCTTGTCCAGCTTTTTGCCCAGCTCTGGGTCGCGGGTGAGAATGAGCCCTCCACGCGGCCCGCGCAACGTCTTGTGGGTGGTGGTGGTCACCACATCGCAGAGGGGCACCGGGTTGGGGTGGTGTCCGGTGGCCACCAGGCCGGCAATATGGGCAATGTCGGCCAGCAGATAAGCTCCCACCTCATCGGCAATGGTGCGGAAAGCAGCAAAGTCGATTGCCCGCGGGTAGGCGGAGTAGCCGCAGATGATCAGCTTAGGCCGATGCTGCAAAGCCAGATCCCGCACTTGATCGAAATCGATCCGCTCCGTTTGGGGATCCACCCCGTAATGCACCACCTGGAACCATTTGCCGGAGACATTCACCGGCGAGCCGTGGGTGAGGTGGCCGCCATGAGACAAATCCATGCCCATGATCGTGTCCCCCGGCTGCAGCAGGGCCAAGAAAACAGCAAAATTGGCCTGCGCCCCGGAGTGGGGTTGCACGTTGGCGTGAGCCGCCCCAAACAGTTGCTTGGCGCGGTCGATGGCCAACTGCTCAATCTCGTCGATAAACTCGCAGCCGCCGTAGTAGCGCTTGCCGGGCAACCCTTCCGCATACTTGTTGGTGAGCACCGAGCCTTGGGCGGCCAAGACAGCAGGAGAGGTGAAGTTCTCGCTGGCGATCATCTCCAGGTGATCCCGCTGTCGGTTGAGCTCTTGCTGGATCAGGCGGTAAACCAAGGGATCCGTTTCCGCCAGGATGGCCAAGCTATCCCGTGAGGTGGTCAGACTTTGTGGAGCAGCTACCATGATGACGCCAAGACCGAACTTCGCAGGAGGAATGGGCAAGGACTGCTTCGCCGTCGCAACAGCGTTGCGAAGCAACATCGTAGCATGACCCGCAAACCAGCAGTGCAGGCCCCGGCTTTTATACTTGGGGTCAACCGAGATGGACAGGGGCTGCTTTGTAAAGAATGTTGAGCTTTTCTTCTCGATGTCAGGGCTACCCCTCAAGCTACGGTAGAGTGAGGGGGCTGACTTTTGTGCAATTCCACTGTTAGGGAGTTGGCTATGACGGACGCGCAAGTTTTCACCATCCTGGCGATTGCCTTGGTTCCGGCAGTGATGGCTCTGCTTTTGGGATCCGCCTTGGCCCGTAGCTGAAGCCCCCTCATCCCCAGGGATCCCTTTGGCCTGCCCCGTCGCGACAGCGTTGCGGAGTAACAAGGCAGGCTCTTTTCTCTATCAAGACATGGAGAGTGTGGCTTGCGCTGTTGTGCTTGTTCGGCTGTACTGCCGTTGTTGGCTAAAGTTGAATTGATAAGGAGTATTCCCGGCAGCCAAGCAACTTGACGCAGGTGGATCTACAGCGGCTCCAGCGCGCCCTTTCTCTGGAAGCAGAGTTGGGGTTTACCAATCTCCAGGGGCGAGAGCAGACCTTCTCTCAGTTTGTGGGGAGCGTGTTTGGACAGGATCCCCCCTCCGACTGGGTGCTGGATGGAGATGACCGGCGGCGGTGGCGAGAACTGGGATCCCGCTATACCTTGTACCCGGAGCTGGAGCTGCCCGAACGCCAGCACCTGGTGGCCGAAACTCGCCGCTGGCTGGAGCGAGTCCGACGTCAGCAAGAGCAGCCCCAACCGTTCGCACCAACGGGGCGGAGCCCTCGTTCCCACCCACCTAGCCCGCTGGCGGCCTCGTCGCAACAGCGGTGGGGTTCCCAGAGCCCCATTTCCCCGCCTCTCCCCGCCAGCCTTAGCCTGGAGCAGCCGCTGCAATTTCTCAAAGGCATTGGCCCCAAGTCGGCGGAAAAGCTGGCACAACTGGGCCTGCACACCGTGCGGGATGCCCTGTACTACTTTCCCCGGGATCACCTGGACTACTCCCAGCAGGTGCTCATCCGCCAGGCCAAGGTGGGAGAAACCGTGACTCTGGTGGGGACGGTTAAAAGCTGCACCTGCTTCACCAGCCCCAAAAACCCCACCCTGACCATCTTTAACTTGAAAATCGCCGACAAGAGCGGCACCCTCACCCTCAGCCGCTTCTACAGCGGGCGGCAGTTTGCCCAGCGCAGTTGGCAAGCTTCTCTGGAGCGGCAATACCCCAAGGGAGCGGTGGTGGCTGCCAGTGGCTTGGTGAAAAAGGGTAGGCTGGGCCTGACGTTGGACAACCCCCAAATTGAAGTACTGGCCAGCGAGGGCAGCCTGCAGGACAGTTCTGGGGTTGGCAAGATCCTGCCCGTCTACCCTCTCTCGGAAGGGATCCCCGCCGATCTGGTGCGCAAGGCGGTGCAACTGGCTTTGCCGGCGGCGGCCTTGGTGGAGGATCCCTTGCCGGCGGATCTCAAGCGGCAGTTGCAGCTTTTGGACTTGCCTGTTGCCCTGCAGCAGATCCACTTTCCTGAGACCCGAGAGCTGCTGGCCCAGGCCCGGCGGCGGCTGGTGTTCGATGAGTTTTTCTACCTACAACTAAGCCTATTGCAGCGGCGACACCGCTATCGTGCCCAAGCTCAGGCCATACCTCGTTACCAGCCGGCTAGAGGGGAGCTGTTGGATCGCTTCTACCAAATCCTGCCCTTTCAGCTTACCGCTGCCCAGCAGCGGGCCATCGACGAGATCCTAGCGGATCTGCGGGATCCCTTGCCCATGAACCGCCTCTTGCAGGGAGATGTGGGATCCGGCAAAACCGTGGTGGCGGTGGCAGCTGTGCTGGCAGCCATTCAATCCGGTTGGCAGGCGGCCCTCATGGCTCCCACCGAGGTTTTGGCCGAGCAACACTACCGCAAGTTGGTGGAATGGCTCAGCCAGCTGCAGGTGCCCGTTGAACTGTTGACTGGATCCACGCCCCCTGCTAAGCGCCGGGAGATCCTGCGGCAGTTGCAGACCGGGGAATTGCCCTTGGTGGTGGGCACCCATGCTCTCATCCAGCCGGCAGTGCAGTTTCGCAACCTGGGCTTGGTGGTCATCGACGAGCAGCACCGCTTTGGCGTGGAGCAGCGGGCCGCTCTGCAACAGAAAGGGGATCACCCCGATGTCCTCACCATGACCGCCACCCCCATCCCCCGCACCCTCACCCTGGCCCTGCATGGGGATCTGGATGTTACCCAAATTGACGAGCTGCCGCCGGGGCGCAAGCCCGTGCACACCCTGGTGGCCCGGCCAGGGGATCGCCTGCAGGTGATGCGGCTTATCGAGCGGGAAATTGCCCAAGGGCGGCAGGCCTACGTGGTGCTGCCGTTGATTGAAGAGTCGGAGAAGCTGGATCTCAAATCTGCCATCGAGGAACACCAGCGTCTGCAGGAAAAGGTCTTCCCCCAATTTCGGGTGGGCCTGCTGCACGGGCGCTTGACCAGTAGCGAGAAGGAAGCTGTCATTGCGGCCTTTCGCCGGCGGGAGCTGGATATTCTGGTCTCTACCACGGTGGTGGAGGTGGGGGTAGATGTGCCCAACGCCTCGGTGATGCTGGTGGAGCACGCAGAGCGCTTCGGGCTCTCCCAACTGCACCAACTGCGGGGACGGGTGGGACGGGGATCCGACCAAGCCTATTGCATCTTGATGACGGGATCCAAAGGAGAAGATGCTCTGCGGCGGCTCAAGGTGCTGGAGCAGTCCCACGACGGGTTTTTCATTGCCGAGATGGATCTGCGCTTCCGCGGCCCAGGGGAGGTGATGGGCACCCGCCAGTCGGGGCTACCCGATTTTGCCCTGGCCAGTCTCATGGAGGATCAAGAGGTGCTGCAGCTGGCCCGCCAGGCGGCAGAGCAGCTTATTGTCCAAGACCCCGACCTGAAGCGCTGGCCCCCCTTAAGCCGCATACTGGAAGAGCGTCAGGCCCGTCTCTTGGGCCCTGGGTTGTTGACCTAAGCTAGGGGCAATTGGAGCACTATGCCCTATACTCTCGAAGACTTAAAAGCCCACGGCCTTTCCCCGGCGGAATATCAACAGATCCAGCAGCAGCTGGGCCGGGATCCCAACCCCAACGAGCTGGCCATGTTTGGGGTGATGTGGTCAGAGCACTGCTGCTACAAAAACTCCCGCCCTCTGCTGAAAAACTTTCCCACCACGGGCGAGCGGGTAGTGGTGGGGCCGGGGGAAAATGCCGGCGTAGTGGATCTGGGGGAGGGGGATTGGCTGGCGTTTAAGATCGAGTCCCACAACCATCCTTCGGCAGTGGAGCCCTTCCAGGGGGCAGCTACCGGCGTGGGAGGGATCCTGCGGGATATCTTTACCCTGGGCGCCCGTCCCATTGCCCTGCTTAACTCGCTGCGCTTTGGGCCGCTAACAGATCCCCGCAACCGCCGCCTCATGGCCAGGGTGGTGGAAGGGATCGCCCACTACGGCAACTGTGTCGGGGTACCCACAGTGGGGGGAGAAGTGGCGGTGGATCCCTGCTACAGCGGCAATCCCTTGGTCAACGTCATGGCTCTGGGGCTGCTGGAGACGCCGGCAGTGGTGAAATCGGCAGCGCGGGGGGTGGGGAACCCGGTCTTGTACGTGGGCGCCACCACCGGGCGGGATGGCATCCGCGGCGCCAGCTTTGCCAGCGCCGAGCTCAAGGAGGATGCGCAGCAGGATCGGCCGGCGGTGCAGGTGGGGGATCCCTTCCTGGGCAAATGTCTCATCGAGGCCTGTCTAGAAGCTTTTGCCACGGGAGCCGTGGTGGCGGCCCAAGACATGGGGGCGGCTGGCCTCACCTGCTCCACTTCGGAAATGGCCGCCAAGGGAGGGGTAGGCATCCGGCTGGATCTGGATCGGGTGCCGGCGCGGGAAAGCGGCATGGCTGCCTGGGAATACCTGCTCTCGGAATCCCAGGAGCGGATGCTGCTGGTGGTGCAAAAAGGCCGCGAGGCGGAGGTGATGGAGATCTTCCACCGCTGGGGTTTGCAAGCTAGTGTGGCCGGGGAAGTCATTGCCGAGCCGCTGGTGGAGATCTGGCACCAGGGATCCTGCGTGGTGCAGGTGCCGGTGCGGGCTTTGGCCGAAGACACCCCCGTCTATGTCCGTCCGGTGTTGCCAGAGCCGCCAGCCTACGTGCAGGCAGCGTGGCAATGGGATCCCGCCACTCTACCCCCTTATGATTGCCAGGGGATCCACCTCGCTCAGGCAACGCTGGCATGGAAAGAGGTGCTGCTGCAGCTTTTGGCCAGCCCCACCCTGGCCAGCAAAGCCTGGATCTATCGCCAATACGACCACCAGGTGCAAAACAACACCGTCCTTTGGCCGGGCCAGGGAGATGCGGCGGTTATCCGCATCCGTTCCCAAAAGTTTGGCGTGGGCGAGGTGCCGCCCCTGCGGGCTTCCCGCAAGGCCATCGCTGCCACCCTGGATGGCAATGGCCGCTGGGTGTATTTGGATCCCTACGAGGGGGCCAAGGCAGCCGTGGCGGAAGCTGCCCGCAACCTCACCTGTGTGGGGGCCGATCCCCTAGCTGTTACCGATAACCTTAACTTTGGCAATCCCGAAAACCCGGTGGTGTACTGGCAGCTGGCCCTGGCCTCTCGGGGGATTGGAGATGCCTGCCGTGCCCTCGGTACGCCGGTAACGGGGGGAAACGTTTCTCTCTACAACGAGACCCTCACCCCCCAGGGATCGCAGGCTATCTACCCTACCCCTGTCATTGGCATGGTGGGTCTTATTCCCGACTTGAAATGCATCTGTGGCCAGGGGTGGCAGCAAGAAGGGGATCTCATTTACCTCCTGGGATCCCAGGCCCTCACCAGCTTGGGGGGCAGCGAGTATTTGGCGGTCATCCACCAGCAAGTTACGGGCCGGCCCGCGCCAGTGGATCTGGAATTGGAAAAGCGGGTGCAAGCTGCCTGTCGCCATGGAATCCGCCAGGGCTGGGTGCGCTCTGCCCACGACTGCAGCGAGGGGGGATTGGCTGTGGCTTTGGCAGAAGCCTGCTTGAGCGGAGGCCGCGGCGCAACCCTCTCCCTGGCTCCTGGATCCTTGCGCTGGGATCAGGCCCTGTTTGGCGAGGGATCCAGCCGCATCCTGGTTTCTGTGGATCCGGCCCAGCGCTCTGCTTGGGAAGCCTATTTAGAAGCGCAGCTTGCCGGCCAGTGGCAGCTTTTGGGAGAGGTGGGATCCCCTGCGGATCCCCTGCTCTTAAGGACGGCAGAAGAGGATCCCTTACTGGTGGTGTCTTTGGCAGCCATGCAGGCCGCCTACCACGGTGCCTTTTCGGACTAGCTGAGCCTCGGTTGGGAAACCGTTTTCTGCGCCCAGCTCCCTTCTCCCTTGGGGAGAGGGGCCAGAGGTTGGAGAGGACAACATCCTTAGGGGGATTTTTCCTCACACAAATTGGCCTGGATCACCTCTCGATATTGGGACTTGGGCTTAACGCCCACCAACTGGGCCACCAGCGTCTTGTTTTTGAAAAATTGCACCGTCGGGGTGCCCGCCACCCCCCCTGCCTCTGCAATCTCCGGATCTTTCTCAATATCGATCTCCACCACGTGCAGCTTGTCCGAGAACTCATCGATGATCTTGTTCAAGATCGGCTTGAGGGCATGACAAGGGGCACAGGTGGGGGCGGTGTACTTGACCATGAGCAGGCGATCGCTTTCGTGGTAGAGTCGCCGCAGGGCATAGCTCCCCTCATGGCAAGTCTTGCTGAAGTCTAAGTCATCCTGTCCATTCTCCTCAAAGCTGGCCTCCTCAACAGCAGGATCCCCAGCAGACTCTGCCGCAGAAGTCGCAGCAGGGCTGGGTTCAGGATGGCTTTGGGGAAGGACGTGATACTCCTGGGCCAAGCCGTGTTCCGAGAGCCAGCGCTCTGCCAACATGGCCGCCATACAGCCAGTGCCGGCAGCGGTAATCGCCTGACGAAACTCGTGATCCTGCACGTCGCCGGCGGCAAACACCCCCTCCACACTGGTGGCCACGGATCCCGGGCGGGTGACGATGTAGCCGACTTCATCCAGTTCCAGTTGTCCTTTGAACAAGTCGGTGTTGGGCTTGTGGCCAATGGCATAAAATAGGCCACCCACTGACATCTCGCGTATTTCGCCGGTTTGGTTGTTCCGCACTTTCACCCCGGTCAGGCGCAGGCCGTCGCCCATCACTTCCACCGCCTCGGTGTTCCAGTGCACAGTGATCTTGGGGTTGTTGAGAACACGATCCTGCATGGCCTTGCTGGCCCGCATTTTGTCACTCCGCACCAGCATATGCACATGGGATCCAAACTTGGTCAGGTAGGTGGCTTCCTCACAAGCAGTATCGCCGCCGCCAATGACCACCAGTTCCACCCCTCTGAACATAGGCATAGCCCCATCGCAGATCGCACAGGCCGACATGCCCCGGTTCCAATAGGTCTCCTCTCCGGGCAGGTGTAGGCGCTTGGCTGTGGCCCCGGTGGCGATGATCAGGCTGTGGGTGCGCAATTCCCGCTCGTCAGAACGGACGACAAAGGGCCGCTGGCTTAAATCGACGAAGGTGACATCTTCAGTGTAGAGTTCCGCCCCCCACCGCTGCGCTTGGGCTCGCATGTTCTTCATCAGTTGGGGGCCGGTGATGCCTTCGGGAAAGCCCGGAAAGTTTTCCACCTCGGTGGTGGTCATCAGTTGCCCGCCAGGGATCCCGCCCGCCTGGAACCCCTCGAACACGACCGGCTTCAGGTTGGCACGCCCAGCGTAAATGGCTGCTGTAAACCCGGCAGGGCCGGAGCCGATGATCACCACATTCTCAACCCGATTTTGCTCTGCCATCCGATGTCTCTCCTTCTGCAACAGGACTAAAAGTCAAACTCATAACGACTACGCTTTAGCTTAACACCCTTTGGCAAACCGGGCGAGCTGGGGGCCTGCTGATCCTAATTTTCGCTCGCCTCAGGCAACCGGGGCAGGGTTTTGCCCGCCCCATCCGGTTATTTCTGCCCAGAGGTTGGCAGGGTGGCGGCCATTGCTCAAGTTCTGGATCCCCAACACCCCATCTGGATTGACCAAAACCAACAGGGAAAGGGGAGCGACTCCGATGAGCGAAAAAGCGGTGTCCGAGATAGCCAGCAAGTGGGTCAGAAGGCCAGGCTCGAAGCAATTTTGTATCAGAAACTACAAAATGCCCGTGTTGGCCTTTCTAGGATGAGTGAGCGTTTTTGGCCTGTCTGGGTCGAAGCGTGGGGATCACCTGCTGGGATCCCATTTATTCAGCCACAGTTCCCCCAGTCTTAACCGCAACCCAATCAGGAGAGAGTAATGGCATCCACGCCCCAAGAAGTGCTTCAGATGATCCAGGACAACAACGTCCAGATGGTGGATCTCAAGTTTGTGGATATCTTTGGCACCTGGCAGCATGTTTCCTTCCACACCTCGATGATTAAAGAAGAAACCTTCACCGAGGGGCTCCCCTTTGACGGATCCAGCATCCGGGGCTGGAAAGCGATCAACGAGTCTGACATGTACATGGTGCCGGATCCCAAGACGGCTTGGATTGATCCCTTTCTGGAGGTGCCCACCCTCAGCATAACTTGCAGCATTGTTGAGCCGCGCACCGGCCAGCCTTATAGCCGTTGTCCCCGCAGCCTTGCCGCCCGTGCCGTTGCCTATCTGCAATCGACGGGCATTGCCGATACCGCCTACTTCGGGCCGGAGGCAGAGTTTTTCATCTTTGAGGATGTTCGTTTCGACCAAACCCAAAACTCGGCCTACTACTTCGTGGATTCCATCGAAGGTCGCTGGAACTCGGGCCGCGAGGAGAAAGGCGGCAACCTGGGCTACAAGCCTCGCTACAAAGAGGGCTATTTCCCGGCCCCGCCCACCGATGCCCATCAAAACATCCGTACCGAGATGCTGCTGACCATGGGCAAGCTGGGGGTGCCTATCGAGAAGCATCACCACGAGGTGGCTACCGGCGGGCAAGGGGAGCTGGGCTATCGCTTCGCCGATCTGATCACGGCTGCCGACTACATGATGGTTTACAAATACGTGATCCGGAATGTGGCCCGCAAGCACGGCAAAACCGTCACCTTCATGCCCAAGCCCCTGTTTAACGACAACGGCACCGGCATGCACACCCACCAGTCCCTCTGGAAGGATGGCCAGCCTTTGTTCTATAGCGAAGGCACCTATGCCAACCTGAGCGAGACGGCTCTCTACTACATCGGTGGTCTGCTCAAGCATGCCCCGGCGATCCTGGCCTTCACCAACCCCACCACCAACTCCTACAAGCGCTTGGTGCCCGGTTTTGAGGCGCCGGTGAACCTGGCTTACTCCCAGGGCAACCGTTCCGCCGCCATTCGCATTCCCGTGACCGGCAACAATCCCAAAGCCAAGCGTCTGGAGTTCCGCTGCCCGGATGCCACCTGCAATCCCTACATCGCCTTCTCGGCCATGTTGATGGCAGGTCTGGACGGGATCAAGAATAAGATCCACCCCGGCGAGCCCTTGGACAAAGATATCTACGATCTGGAGCCGGAAGAGCTGGCCAAGATCCCTTCCACGCCTGGATCCCTGCTGGATGCTCTGGAAAGCTTGCAGAAGGATCATGCCTTCTTGCTGGAGGGAGGCGTCTTCACCGAAGATCTGATCCAGACCTACATCGAGTACAAGATCGACAACGAGATCAACCCCATCAATCTGCGGCCTCACCCCTACGAGTTCGCCCTTTACTTCGACGCCTAAGCGGTGTGGCTGATTCTGCAGCGGGATCCCATCAGGGATCCCGTTTTTTCTGAGCAAACGGCACTCCCAAACTGTGGATCCCTTGAGCAACTTGGCTGCTTTTGGTCAACAGCACCTCGTGCCAACGTTGAAGCATCCCGCGCTGCCCATCGACCCAACAAAACTCGCCGCAAAAAGGGATCCCCAGCAGGGATCCCTTCTCTTTGAGCTCAGGCCAGAGCATCAACAGTTACAGACAGATTAGCTCATGCTAACACGGCTACGGTCGTAGTTGAGCCGGAAGGTGGGATGCACTTTTCCTTGGATGCGGTTCCAGAAGTTGCGCACGTTGACATGCAGGCCAATCTGCTCTGTACCGCGGATCAGCATGGATTGCTGACGAATCCGAATCAAACGTTGATGGCTCATCATCAAGCGGCGAGACAGGTCGTCCAAGAGGTGAGAACGGCCAGCAGCAGCCGCCGGGGCAGATGCCTCTGCCGTCTGAACGGGTTGAGCCGATCCTTCGACCGCCTTGGGATGATAAGCCACACCTCGATAGAGCAGGTCAAGGTTGGTGGGCAAAACCACCGGCTTGGTCAGATGGCGGAACCGCCAGTCCAGCCCCCGGTAACGACCCCCCACTTTGCCGGGAGAAACCGCTGCAGTTGCAGAAGAGGGGGTGTAATCGACGCCACGGTAAAAGAGTGCCATGATCTTCGCCTCCAATGAGTTGAGTTTTCATCCGTTCGCCTTCTCCCAAGAGAAGCCCCACGGTTACCAGAAGAGTTGAGGCGCGTTCCTTCGGGATCTCTCCCTACTTCCGTCCTCTGGCTGCGATGTCGCTCTACCCATGATGAGCCGCCCAGCACGCGAGAGGATGAACGATTTCTATCTACATTCTGTATTATAAGCTACGGTTTTGGGGTGTTGTCAGCAACTTTTAACAAAAATTTCCACTGAGTTTCCGTCCAGCTTCCTCTGAATCCAGGCTGGATCTGAATCCGGGCTGGGCCAGCCGGGATCCTCGGGGGCAGCAGGGTGCAGAGCTTGAAGCCGAGTTCTTCGCTCTGTCCGAGATGCCAGAGGAAGCATTATCGTGGAAGAATCCTCAGGATTGGCTACAAAAGTTCACATTCCTCGGTGAGTGCCCTGTGCAGGAAGACTTTCGTCTGATTTTGGACATTGTGACGGTATTGGCGGCAGCGGCAGCGGGTGGATTTTTGGCCTCACTGCTGAGGCAGCCGGTGTTGCTGGGCTACTTATTAGCCGGGATCTTAGTGGGGCCCACCGGGCTGGGGTGGATCAAAGAGTTGGTTCAGGTGGAAACCCTGGCTCAATTTGGGGTGACCTTTTTGCTGTTCACCTTGGGGGTGGAGTTTTCCCTGAAAGAATTGCGCAAAGTGCGGGGGATCGCCATTGGCGGCGGCATTTTGCAAATCAGCCTGACGATTTTGATCACGGCGGTGCTGGCAGTGGTCAGCGGCTGGTTGACGCCGGTGCAAGGGATCTTTTTAGGGGCCGTACTCTCCTTGTCTTCCACGGCGGTGGTGCTCAAAAGCCTCACCGAGACCAACCAGATGGACACTCCCCAAGCCCAAGCCATGTTGGGGATCCTGATTGTGCAGGACTTGGCAGTGGGGCTGATGCTGGCGGTGTTGCCGGCTTTGGATTGTCCCTTGCCGGAGCTGGCGGGATCCCTGGCCAGGGCCTTGGCAGAAATCGGCTTGGTGGGGCTGGGGGCGGTGGTAGGCGGGATTTGGCTGGTTCCCGGTTTCCTGCGTCTGCTGGCTCAGCAGGAGAGCAAAGAGGTGTTTCTGCTGGGGGTGATCAGCCTCTGCGTGGGGATTGCCCTGTTGACGGAGCGGCTGGGCATTTCCAGCGAGATTGGGGCCTTCATTGCCGGGCTGATGATCTCGGAGGTGGAATACGCCGACCAAACCCTGGACTATGTAGAGCCTTTGCGAGATGTGTTTGCCGCTCTCTTTTTTGCGGCCATCGGCATGCTCATCGATCCCAGCTTTATCCTCGGCCATCTGTTGCTGATCCTGGGGCTGGTGGGGCTGGTGATGGTGGGCAAGTTTTGCATCGTGGCTCCTTTGACGCGGCTGTTTGGCTACGCTCTGCCGGCAGCGGTGGTGGTGGGGCTGGGCTTATCGCAAATCGGCGAATTTTCCTTTGTGCTGGCCAGCGAGGGGCAGGCGTTGGGGTTGGTGTCGCGACAGATCTATTTGTTGATTGTCAGCACTACAGCCGTTACCCTTCTGCTCACCCCCTTTCTGCTGAGGGGCGCTCCTCGACTGTTTTCCGGGCTACACGGGATCCCCTTCTTGGCCCGTTGGTTGGAATTGGGCGAGCGGCCTCGTGCTCTGGCCCCTGAGGCTCCTCAACAGGGGCATGTGGTGGTGTGCGGCTATGGGCAGGTGGGGCAAGATATTGTGCGCATTCTGGAAGCCCGTCGTCACCCCCTCTTGGTTATCGATCAGTCAGAACGGGTGATCCAACACCTGCGTTCCCGTGGGATCCCTTACTTGTATGGGAATGCCGCCAGCGCCTTGGTGCTGGAGAAAGCTTGCCTGCCCCAGGCCCGCGCTCTGGTCATTGCCCTGCCGGATCGCATGAGCATCCGCCTCTGCCTAAAACGAGCTCTGGAGTTGGCGCCGCGATTGGATGTGGTGGTGCGAGCTACCGACAAGGAAGACATCGAACAGCTCTATCAGTTGGGGGCCAGAGAAGTTGTCCATCCCGAATTCGAGGCCAGCTTGGGTCTGTGCAGCCATGTGTTGCTGGAATTGGGAGAACCCCCAGACATCATTCAGCAGGAGATCCTGGCCATTCGCAGCAGCCACTACCGCGATCTGCGCCCTCTCCACCCCAGTTGCCTGATCCCTGCCCCCCTCAGTTGGCTAACGCAGCAGGCCCAACCCCTATCCCCAGAAAGCCCTGCCAACAGTAGCCATGACAGCAGCCCGGCAGAATCTTCCTCGGCGTGGTGGGAACGCTGGCAGCGGCCCGTTCAGCCGGAATGGGCAGGGATCCCTGGCTCTGCCGATTGACGCACCACCCCTGCTACACGCGAAGCACTCCAACGGATTTGGGTAGGGAGTCTCCCTTGTTTTGGATCCCCGTTCAAGTTATCCTGGGAGCTGTATCAACGGTTTGTTGACAGGTTTACCGTAGATTAGCCGCGGGTTTAACTTCCCTCACCCTCTCCAGAAGACTCAGCCGGCAACCATCCAGCAACTTCTCAGGCAAACCACTAGCTAGGCAGAACCTATGGGTATCACCATCGAAGGGGTATCGAAGCGTTTTGGGCAGTTTCAGGCCCTTCACCCCACCGATCTCACCATTCCCACGGGATCCCTGGTTGCCCTCTTGGGGCCATCGGGTTCTGGCAAATCCACCCTGCTGCGCCTGATTGCCGGCCTAGAAAAGCCGGATACGGGGCGGATTTCCCTCACCGGGCGGGATGCTACCCATGCCAGCGTCCAGGAGCGCAACATTGGTTTTGTTTTTCAGCACTACGCCCTGTTCAAGCACATGACGGTGCGGCAGAACATCGCCTTTGGCTTGGAGATCCGCAAGGCTTCACGGGCCGAGATTCGGGCACGGGTGGATGAGCTGCTGGAGCTGGTGCAGCTATCGGGGTTCGGGGATCGCTACCCCTCTCAACTCTCTGGGGGGCAGCGGCAGCGGGTGGCCCTAGCCCGCGCTTTGGCGGTGGAGCCGCAGGTGTTGCTGTTGGATGAGCCCTTTGGGGCCCTGGATGCCAAAGTCCGCAAAGAGCTGCGCAAGTGGTTGCGGCGCCTGCACGATGAGGTGCATGTGACAACGGTATTTGTAACCCATGATCAAGAGGAAGCCATGGAGGTGGCGGATCAGATCGTGGTGATGAACCAGGGGCGGATCGAACAGGTGGGATCCCCGGCAGAAATCTATGACCATCCAGCTACACCCTTTGTGATGAGCTTTGTCGGCCCGGTCAACGAGCTTTCTCCCCGCTCCCAACTCTTTTGCCAGCTTCCCGAGGTGCAGGCCGGCCCGCATCAGCTTTTTTTGCGCCCCCACGATGTGCAGATTGAGGTCAACCCCGGCAGCAGTGGTGTTTCTGCCCGCGTTAAGGAGATCATCCACCTGGGTCGGGAGATTCAGGCGGAGCTGATTCTTAGCGATGGCGGATCCCTGTGGGCCCATCTCAGCCGCGAGCAATATGCCAACCAACCCCTGCAGGTGGGGCAGCAGGTCTATGTGCGCCCCAAGGTGGTGAAAGCCTTTCCCGTCAAAAAAACCGAGATGACCGCAATGCCGGTGGGAGCTTGAGAAACGTTGCTGCAAGCTTTGTCTCAACTGTCTTGGCCGTGGCGGCTGACCCTGGGCTATCTCTTCTTGATGTTGATTCTGCCGCTGGCTGCCTTGATTGCCAAGTCCAGCAGCGTGGGCTGGGCGGAGTTTTGGCGGATCGCGACGGATCCCGTGGCCCTCTCCGCCTATGAAGTTACTTTTGTAACCGCGTTGCTGGCGGCTCTGATCAACGGCGTGATGGGCACCCTGACTGCCTGGGTGCTGGTGCGCTACGCCTTCCCCGGCAAAAAGCTTCTCGAGGGGTTGATCGATCTGCCGTTTGCTTTGCCCACCGCCGTGGCCGGCCTCACCCTGGCAACGGTTTACAGCAGCAACGGCTGGGTGGGATCCCTTTTGGCCCCCTTTGGGATCCGCATCTCCTTTACCCGCTTGGGGGTGGGTGTGGCGATGCTGTTTATTTCTTTTCCTTTTGTGGTGCGGACGGTGCAGCCGGTGTTGCAGGAGCTGGAGAAAGATGTAGAAGAGGCAGCCTGGAGTTTGGGGGCTTCCCGCTTTCAGACCTTCCGACGGGTGGTGCTGCCCCAGATTCTGCCGGCAGTGCTCACCGGGGTGGCCCTGGGGTTTTCCCGCGCCGTTGGGGAATACGGCTCTGTGGTGATCATCGCTTCCAGCATTCCCTTTCGGGATTTGATCGCGGCGGTGCTGGTGATTCAGCGGCTGGAACAACACGACTATGCCGGGGCAACGGTGATCGGAACGGTGATGTTGGGGATCTCTTTCCTGTCGCTGGTGGTAATTAACCTTCTGCAAGCCTGGGGAAGTCGCCATGAAACCTAAGGGGGTATCGGGTGTCAAGCCGGAGCCATCGACAAACCCTTGGCTGTCGGGCCTGTTGATCGGGATCGTCGGGCTCTACATCGCGCTGCTGCTGGGGATCCCGGTGGTGAACATCTTCTATCAGGCGTTTCGAGAAGGGATCCCAGCCTTTCTCCATCGCCTGACGGAGCGGGAGTTGCTCAGTGCCCTGCGGTTGACGGTGCTGACGGCGCTGGTCGTTGTGCCCCTCAATACCTTTTTCGGCCTCTGTGCCGCCTTGGCCATTGCCCACCGGCGTTTTCCGGGGCGGGCCCTGCTCCTGAGCCTGATCGACTTGCCCTTTTCCATTTCCCCGGTGGTGGCCGGCCTAATGCTGGTGCTCATCTTCGGGCGTCAGGGTTGGCTGGGATCCTGGAGGGTTATCTTTGCCTTTCCGGGCATTGTGTTGGCAACGGCTTTCATCACCCTTCCTTTTGTGGCGCGGGAAGTGTTGCCGGTGTTGGAGGAGGCAGGCACCGACCAGGAAGAAGCCGCCAAAACGCTGGGGGCAACCCCCTGGCAGATCTTTTGGAGAATCACCCTGCCCAACATCCGCTGGGGCCTTCTGTACGGCGTCATCTTGACCAATGCCCGCGCCATGGGGGAGTTCGGCGCTGTGGCTGTGGTTTCCGGCAACATCATTGGCCGCACCCAGACCTTGCCCCTGTTCGTGGAAGATGCCTACCGCAGTTATGCCACTGCCTCAGCCTACGCGGCGGCGGTGGTGCTCTCTTTGCTGGCGGTGGTGACCTTGGTGGCCAAAGAGCTGCTGGAGCGGGGATCCCATTCCCGCCGGATCTTTTGATCCGTCAGGGTGTGGATCAGACGGGCTCGGTGAGGATCTCTGGCAGACAAACCTTAGTGCCCCCCAGGCCGCAGTAGCCGCGCGGATTCTTGGCCAGATATTGCTGGTGGTAGTCTTCGGCGTAGTAAAACTCAGGCGCGTCTAAGATCTCGGTGGTGATCTGGCCGTAGCCGTGGGCGGTCAGGGCCTGCTGATAGAGATCGCGGGTTTTTTCCGCCAGCTCCCGCTGCGCCGGAGAATACACATAGATGCCGGAGCGGTATTGGGTGCCCACGTCATTGCCCTGGCGCATCCCCTGGGTAGGGTCGTGATTTTCCCAAAACACCTTCAGCAGTTGGGCATAGCTGACCTGAGCCGGGTCGTAAACCACCCGCACCACTTCGTTGTGGCCGGTCAGGCCGGTGCAGACCTCTTCGTAGGTGGGGTTGGGGGTAAACCCGCCGGCATAGCCCACCGCCGTGCTGAACACCCCTGGCACCTGCCAAAACCTGCGCTCTGCCCCCCAGAAGCAGCCCATGCCAAACAAGGCCAGCTCCATGCCCTCAGGAAAAGGCGGCTGCAGCGGATTGCCGTTGACAAAATGCCGATTCACGATCACCATCGGCTCGGCCCGGCCCGGCAAGGCTTCTTCCGGTTTGGGCAGGGACAGTTTCTTGCCAAGTTTGCCAAAGCCAAAGAGCACCATAGGGACAGCCCGATACATTCGTTAACAGTTACCAGCCTAGCTCAGTTGGCTCCTCATGTGTTGGAAAAATCCTTGATCGGGTCAGCTCACCGATTCAAAAGCCCCCAGCCGCTTGGCCACTAGCAGATAGACGGTCATGATCCCCATCGGCACAACCGTGAAGGCTGCCGCCAAGGGAATGTTGCCAGAGGTGCCCTGGAAGGTGAGAACTGCCTGCCCGATAAAATAGCTGGAATTGCCCAGAGAATAGGGCACCACAAAATCTCCCAATATTAAGGAAAAGGTAAAGACCGACCCGGCCAGGATCCCTGGCAAGGCGAGGGGGAGAATAACATGGCGGAATGTTTGCCAACCCTGAGCCCCCAAATCTGCAGAAGCCTCAATTAAGCTATCGGGCACTCGCTCCAAAGCCGCCTGGATCGGCAGAATCATATAGGGCAGCCAAACATAGAGAAACACCAAGAAAATACCCAAGTTGGATACAGCCAGCGATGGCCCACCGATCCCGGGCAACTGCAAAATCTTTTCCACCCAGCCCTGTAGGCCCACATGGGTGAGTAGGTAGGTGAGGATCCCTTCTTTGGCCAGGATCAACTTCCAGGCATAAACCCGAATCAAATAACTAGACCAAAGCGGTAGGAGCACCAACAAGTACAAAAAGTCCTTCCAGCGAGGAGAGGCCAGTCTGACCATGGTATAAGCCAGAGGAAAAGCCAACACAATTGCAGCTAGGGTCACTGCCAAAGCCATAGTCAAGCTGCGGACAAAGATATCCACGCTGGCAGGAGTGAGCAGCTCTCGATAGGTGGCCAAAGTAAACTTTCTCAGGATCAGGCCGGTAAAGGGATCCAGATGATAAAAACTTTGCAGCAGCAGCGCCAGCAGCGGCCCCAAGTAAAAGACCAGCAACCAAATGAGAGGTGGCCCCAACAGAATGGCAAGGGTGAGCGTCGGGTGATGATAGAGGAATCCAAACAGATCGGGTTTATCGGTTATCTGAGTTGTTTTGGCCATGGCCAGGCAGGCATGAAGATCAGCTTTTCATTCCCTCTTTTTGGTGTTATTGGAATTGTAGGTCGACGAGCCAATAGAATTCAACAGAATTGGGATTGAGAAAGTGCGAACAGGCAAGAGGGATTGGCTTGTCTACACCTGCCGGCGGGTATCCTTTGAGGGAAAACGGCAATCAGAAGATGCCGGTATGGTCATTTCGACTCAAACTAGGACACTGCACCCACACCTAAAACATTGGTCGCGTCGTCGCGTCAGCGCTGCGGAGCAATAATGCATGGGGCCATAAGGCTTTTCTCGTATAGCCCAGGTGTCTCACTCTAGCCTAAACGACCATATCTTGCTTGGCGGGAAGTGGAGGGCCATCGTAGACAGGGATCCTTTGAACCTTTTGGGGGCATTGGGAGTCAGACAAAGCAAGGTTGAGAACAAGGGAGCGTCCTCTCGTGCAGGCGGCAAAGGATACATCCGATTGGGAGCTGATCCAGCGCTGCCTCAACGGCGACAGCCAGAGCTTTCGCCAACTCTACCGCAAATACCAGCAGTCGGTACGGAATATCCTCTATCCCTTGTGTGGAGCCGATCTTTTGGATGACCTGGTTCAGGAAGTGTTTATTCGCGCCTGGAAAGGGTTACCTCGGTTTCGCGGCTCGGCCCAGTTTTCCACTTGGCTGTATCGCATCTGTTGGAATGTGGCCTCAGATCAGCGGCGGCGCTGCGCCCGGCAACACTCCCAAACCCAAAACCTGGCCCTCGGATCGGATATCGCTCACCCTGGCCCCGACCTGATGCACTTGCACTACCAACAGGCTCTACAGCGAGGCATGGCCCAGCTCAGCCCCGAACACAGAATGGTTCTGATTCTGCACGACTTGGAAGACCTGCCCCAGAAAGAGATTGCCGAGATTTTAAGGATCCCGGTGGGAACGGTGAAGTCCCGGCTGTTTCACGCCCGTGCCACCATCCGTCAACACCTACTTCAGGAGGGCATTACCCCATGAGTGAGCACCCCAACCCCCTAGCAGACGAGCGGCTGCGCCACTTTTTGCGTCAATATCGCCCCCTCCCTCCCCCTGCGGCCTCTGGGCTGGAGGAGCAGATCCTTCAAGTTGTGGCGACTCATCCACTTCATGGCCGGCTCAAGCACCCTTGGCGTTGGGTTGGCATCTCCCTTTTGGCGGGCGCTTTGCTGGGCTGGATTGGCTATCAGCGCTGGCAGGTACAGGTGGTGGCCCAGGAGACCGAAGCCCTAGAAAGTTTTTTGGTGAGCACTTGGGGAAGCTTGCTGAGCCCAGAGGGAACAGAAACCGAAACTTGGTGGATAGAACGCGATCCAGAGGGATCCTAAATCCATCAGCCTCACGAATATCCCCCTTCATTGACCATTACACCGCTGAGACTTCTGAGACCTTGGTCAGATTCTTGGTCAGATTCTTAGAAAAAGCCTGCAAAGAACCATGAGAAATGCTTGGATTTGGATCCCCATTTTGCCACTCTACCTGGGATCCCTGGGTGAACCGGTGATGGGCCAACCCCGCCCCCTGCGAATGATGGATTTGCGCCGCCCCTTTGCTCGCAATTTGCGGGAGCTGAACCTCTCCGACGAGCAGTTGCGGCAATTGCAGCAGATCCGCCACCGCAAACAGGAAGAGTTGTTGGAGCGCATTTTGGAGTTGAGGGCAGCCCGCGGTCGATTGCGGGAGTTGCTGGTCGGCGATGCCCCTGAGTCAGAAGTGGCAGCTCAATTTCAGCGGGTACAACAGCTAAGCCAAGAAGTAAATGCCAAACGTTTTGAGGCAGTTCTGGAAATGCGACAGGTCCTCAGCTCAGAACAGCGGCAACACCTGCTGAAAATTCTCGAAGAGGCCGCTCCATTTTAATTGGATGGCTGGTTGGTATGAGCTGTTATGGTCATTTAAACAGGAATGAAACATTTCCGCCTGGCTCCCCTCTTCCTCTGAGAGAAGGGGTGAAGGCAGTGGCAGGGAGCGTTTGGGGAGTGTCTCAACCTAGCTTGAAATGACTATAACAAGGCGCTTAAATATCCAGGGCAACAATGACAGGGGCATGATCGCTGGGTTTTTCGGCCCGCCGTGGCTCAACATCGATCCAGCAAGCGGTGGCTTTCTCCTGTAGCTCACGAGACAGATAATGATGATCAATGCGCCAGCCGCGATTCCTTTGAAACCCCCCCGAGCGATAGTCCCACCAGCTAAAATGGCCGGGATCGGGGGTGAACTTGCGAAACGCATCCTCAAACCCTAAAGCCAAGATCTCCCGCAGGGCTTGTCGCTCCGGTTCGGAAGCCATAATTTCTCCCGCTTTTTGGGGATCATAAATATCCCGATCTTCCAGGGCAATGTTAAAGTCCCCGCAGAGCAGGATGGGATCCCCTTGGCTCAGGGCAACCGCGAGGTAATCCTTCAGTGTGGCCAGCCAACGCAATTTGTAGGCATATTTTTCCGATCCCACCTCAGAACCGTTGGGCACATAAAGGTTGAGAATACGGATCCCGCGGTAGATGGCGCTCATCAGCCGCTTTTGCTCATCCAAATCTGCCGCCGCAGGCAACAGCGCACCAAACCCCCGTTCCACTTTTTCCGGGGGATCCCGGCTGATCAGAGCCACACCGTTGTAGGACTTTTGCCCGTAGACCTCCACATGAAAGCCCCGCTCCTGAAAGGCCGCCCGGGGAAAGTCTTCATCCACCACCTTAGTCTCCTGCAGGCAGAGCACATCCAGGGATCCCTGGCTGTCCAGCCAAGCCAAAACCTGAGGCAGCCGGGTGCGAATGGAGTTGACATTCCAGGTGGCCACTTGCATGAGGGATCCCGCTCACTCCACCAAGGCTCTTCCTCGGATTTGGGCCAGCCGCTCCGCATCCAGCACCTCCCCCTCGGTGTAGTAGCCGGCAGCTTTTTTGGCCTCGATCTCCACACGGGCATCCGCCGGGATCAGCTCTTCTGGGATGGGCACCCGCTGCAGAACCTCAATGCCGGAGTTGGTGATGGCTCGATACTTGAGGTCGCTCATGGAAATCAGGCGATCGATTCGGGTTATGCCCAGCCAATGGAGCACATCCGGCATCAACTCCTGAAACCGGATGTCTTGCACCCCTGCCACACACTCGGTACGGGCGAAGTAGGCATCAGCCCGATCCCCTCCTTCCTGGCGCTTGCGGGCGTTGTAGACCAAAAACTTGGTCACCTCTCCCAAGGCGCGGCCTTCTTTGCGCAGGTACACGATCACCCCGGCTCCACCGGCTTGGGCCGTCTTAACGCATTCTTCAATGCCATGCACCAGGTAGGGGCGGCAGGTGCAAATATCCGAGCCAAACACATCGGAACCATTGCATTCGTCGTGAACCCGCACCGCCAGGGGCAAAGCCGGGTCGGTGATGGCGGCCACTTGCCCGATGATGTACACCGTCTGGCCACCGATGGGCGGCAAAAACACCGATAGGTCTGGGCGAGTCACCAATTCTGGAAACATGCCTCCCGTCTGCTCGAAGAGGGTGCGGCGCAGCAGGCTTTCGCTCACCTGCAATCGTTTGGCGATCCCCGGCAGGTACCAGACCGGCTCGATTGCGGCTTTGGTGACCACCAGGCTGCCATTGTCTTTGAGGATCCGGCCATCCACCCGCAACCGCCCTTTGTTGACCGCCTCCTGCAGTTCGGGCATGTGGATGTGGGCCTGGGTAATGGCAATGGTGGGACGAATGTCGTAGCCCTGGGCATAGAGGGGGGCAAAGACTTCTCCCACAACCGCTCCCCAGGGATCCAAAGACACAATCCGGTCTGGATCTCCCCAGCTTGGGTGAGGGCCAATCGACACCACCGGGGCAGTATTGGTTAAATCGGCGCGGTGATCCGCCTGCAAAGAGCCACTGGCCACAGCCAATGCCCGATAGACAGCGTAGGCTCCCGCATGGGTGCCGATGACATTGCGATGGGCAAGATTGGTCAGGCTACCCACCACCGGCCCCCGCTGCAGTGGATCCAAGGATCCCCAGCGAATCGGCTGGGCTTGCGTCCCATAAGGGGAGGGATGGGAGGTGAGAACAATGTGATGAGGACGGGAGGAAGGTTCGCTCATGGTCCTCAAATGCCTGGAAAATGGAAGAATCTGGAGAAAACAGAATTATAGGCGATCCCCAGCCATTTCAAGAGAGCTTGCCCCTTCTTTTGGGGTGCTTAGACAACGATTTTGGCCAAACCCAAGGGGCGGATCCCTGTCGGCGAAACCTCGACCCGATAGGGCAACATCTCCACTCCGGCTTGCAGGGCCTCACGAAACAGACGGGCATAGCGGGGATCCCGTTCTTCGCCGGGGGCAAACTTGGTGCAATCGGCGCGATTGATCCAGTACAGCAGCAGGGCACGCTGACCCTGTTGGCGCACCGCGATCAAATCTTCCAGGTGTTTTTGGCCGCGAGTGGTCACCGTATCGGGAAACAGCGCGCGGGATCCCACAGCCCAGGTGGTATTCTTCACCTCCAAATAGGCCGAGCCAGAGTCTCCTGTCAGCAGAAAGTCAATTTTGCTCCTGCCGCAGGTCACCTCCCGTTGCCGGCGAGAAAACCCTGCCAACTGGGGAAACCACCCTCGCTCCAGCCCCCAGTCCACCAGGCGATTGGGCAAGCTGGTGTTGATCCCCACCCATACCCCATCCACCTGGATCATCTCCCAGGTGTAGGCCAGTTTCCGTTTTGGCTCCGGGTGATGGGAGAGGTACACAGGTGCCCCCACCTGACAGACCCCACTCATCGGCCCTGTGTTGGGGCAATGGGCGATGATCTGTTGCCCGTTTTCCAGCTCCACATCGGCCAAAAACCGCTTGTAGCGGCTGCGCAGCACCCCTCTGTGCAAGGGGCTCGAAAAGCGGTAAGGCACCGGCCCATCCCTGCACTCCATCCGCAAAGCCTCTCCTTATCGTAGGTATTTTTTCTTTAGGATTTTGGAAATCTTCTCCGTGGATCGTCTCTCCTGCGCTAGGGTGAATCATGTGTCCCAAGGCTTGGGGCAGCCTTTTACGGCTTTTTCCGACTTCATGGGAATTCTGCAGATCACTCTGGGAAGCAGTAAGATCCCTATCGCACAAGAGAGGCGTCTGCATTAGCTGTAGTCAGTGCTGCCGGAAAGAGCTGTATTGGCGATTAAACCCATTTAACACGTCTTTTTTCTGCCCTTTTGTCAAAACTTGGAGAAGAAAACCCGAATGCTGCGTCTTGATCCTGATCCCGGCTTTCAGCCTGCGGATCCCTTGCAGGACAACCGTGGGCGTGTGGCCATATTCATCGACGGATCCAATCTGTTCTATGCCGCTCTGCAACTGGGCATTGAGATCGACTACACCCGCCTGCTGAAGACGCTGAGTGGTCGGTCGCCCCTTTTGCGCTCTTTTTTCTACACCGGCGTCGATCGCAACAACGAAAAGCAGCAGGGGTTTTTGCTCTGGATGCGCCGCAATGGCTACCGCGTGGTTACCAAAGAGCTAACCCAGTTGCCCGATGGATCCAAGAGAGCCAACCTGGATGTGGAAATTGCCGTGGATATGCTGTCGCTGGTGCGCTGGTATGAGACAGCTGTGCTGGTGAGCGGTGATGGGGACTTGGCCTACGCGGTCAATGCCGTCAGCTACCAAGGGGCGCGAGTGGAGGTGGTTAGCCTGCGTTCCATGACCAGCGATCAACTGATCAACTTGGCGGATCGCTACATCGACCTGGAATCCATCAAAGACCAAATTAAGAAAACCAACCGTCCCTCCTCTCCCTACCTGTACCGACCGGGGTTCACCACTGATGAGGAGGACGAGGGGTGACTTCATCCCTCACCCCTAGCTCCTCTCCCCAAAAGAGAGGAGCGATCAGTTCAGTAAGTTCACTGTGATTCCGAGTTTGAAGGGATCCCCTGCAGCAGGTAAACCGGGTTCAGGGGGGCAAAGCGGGTACCCTCGGCCAGGACGGCAGAGCGAGAGATCTGAACGTGATCTACTCGAACTTGCCAGCCGCGCGAACGCAGCCATTGCAGGGCCTCGCTGCAGGTTTCTAGGGTAGCGAAGTTGGCCACCAAGATCCCTCCAGGCCGCAGGCGGGCTTCCACCACCGGCAGCAGGTCGCGGATCCCTTTGCCGCCGCCGCCCAGCACCACCCGATCTGGGTCGGGCAAGTTGGCCAACACTTGGGGGGCTGCCCCCGGGATCACCTGCAGGTTCTCCAGTCCAAAGCGTTGCCGGTTGCGCCGAATCAGGCAGATGCCGGCGGCATTCCGCTCAACGGCGTACACCTGAAGTTGGGGGGAAAGACGGGCTATTTCGATGGCCACCGAGCCGGTGCCGGCACCGATGTCCCACACCACGCCCTCCTGGGGGAGCTGCAGGGATCCTAAGGTGAGCAGGCGGATGGGCTGCTTGGTGATCAAGCCGGGCTGGTCGGGAAAGGTGTAGAACTGGTCGTCCGGGATCCCTACCAAAGGCCAGCGATGGGGATCTGGCTCCGGTTCTACCCGTCGCAGCACCACCACGTTGGGGTTGGAGAAGGATGAATTCTGACCTTCCTGGAGGGGCACGATCTGCTCTTGAGGGGATCCCAGTTGACTACAGACCCAGGCTTGGTAACGCACCGGCAGCCGCAGGTCGGCAATGAACTGGGCCAAGACGGTCGGTGTATGCTCCGGATCGGTGAGCACCACGATCACAGGGGATCCCTGCTTGAGAACGGCTTCCAACCGCTCCACTCCCCGCCCGTGCAGGCTGAGGATGGTCGCCTCCTGCCAGGGGATCTGCAGGCGGTTCAGGGCCAGCTGCACCGAGCTCACCTGCGGATAGAAGGCCAACCGCTCCGCTGGGAAATACTCCGTCAACAGCCGCCCGATCCCGAAAAAAAGCGGATCCCCGCTGGCCAACAAAACTAGGGATCCCTGAGCCATCTCCTGCTGCAAAAGCGGGATCCAACTTTCCACCGGCCCGGTGAGCGGGATCTTGCGGGCCGGATGATCGGTAAAGTGCCGGAGCAGATGAGGGGCTCCTGCCAAAACCCTGGCTTGGGAAAGGGGGGGGATCCCCCAGGAAGCCACAGAGCCATCCCCCGCTACCCCTACGACCGCAAGCTGAGGTGACCGCCCAGGTGCTGCCGTAGCCATTTAACGTTCGACAGGTGGGTGGTATTGGCGCATGTGATTGAGAAAATCCAGTCGCAGCTCCGCCACTTCCCGTTGCATTTCCCGCATCTCCCGAATAAAGCTGAGTTGAGCCTCGATCAGGCGGCCATCGCGCTCCCGAAATTGCTCCATCATCATGGCTTGCGCTTCCCTCAGTTCGGCAAACCCAGCCTGCATATCTCGGCGGCACTCCTGTATGGCCACCTCCAGCTCGTCTCCCCGCTCTTCGTTCTGTCGAATCCGCTCCTGGTTCTGTTGGATCAACGCCCTGATCTCCTGGATTTCGGTCTGGAGTTGGGCTTCCATAGCCTGCCGCTCGGCCCGCATTTCGGCCATCTGGGCCTCAAAGCGCTCAGCCGACCGCTGCTGCTCGGCCCGCATTTCGGCCATCTGAGCCTCAAAGCGCTCGGCAGATCGTTGCTGTTCAGCCCGGATCTCGGAGATTTGGGCTGCAAAGGCCTGCCGCATCTCAACCATCTGAGCCTCAAAGCGCTCAGCCGACCGCTGCTGCTCGGCCCGCATTTCGGCCATCTGAGCCTCAAAGCGCTCAGCCGACCGCTGCTGCTCGGCCCGCATTTCGGCCATCTGGGCCTCAAAGCGCTCGGCAGACCGCTGCTGCTCAGCCCGGATCTCGGAGATTTGGGCTGCAAAGCCCTGCCGCATCTCAACCATCTGAGCCTCAAAGCGCTCAGCCGACCGCTGCTGCTCGGCTCGCATTTCGGCCATCTGGGCCTCAAAGCGCTCGGCCGACCGCTGCTGCTCAGCCCGGATCTCGGAGATTTGGGCTGCAAAGCCCTGCCGCATCTCAACCATCTGAGCCTCAAAGCGCTCAGCCGACCGCTGCTGCTCGGCCCGCATTTCTTGGATTTGTTCTTGTTGTTGCTGAAGGTTGCGAATCAGCCACTCCTCTTGTTCTGGGGTCATGGGAAAGGTCTGAAGATATCCCTTCAATTCTAGTCAGTTGGGGATGAGATCCCGTTGGGCTGCCAAGAGAAGGGCGTTGACAACGGCAGCGGCTACCGGGGATCCGCCTTTGCGGCCCTCCACGCGAATCTGGGGAACATCCGTTTGCGCCAACGCCTGCTTGGCCTCTTCCACCGCCACAAATCCCACCGGCACTCCGATCACCAAGGCCGGCTTGACCCGCTGTGCCCGAATCTCCTCCACCAAAGCCAGCAGTGCAGTGGGGGCATTGCCGATGACAAACAGGGCTTCCGGATGGCGGCGTGCTAAGTTCACCATCCCATTAGCGGCACGGGTTTGGCCGGGCCAACGAGGCTCCTCCACCCAGTCCAAAGCGCAATGGAGCGGGATCCCTTGCGCTCTCAGACCTGACTGGATCCCGGCTGCCACCATCCTGACATCGACAACGACAGGCCGCTTTTGCCGCAGGGCTGCCAGGGCTTGTTCGACGGCGTTGGGGCCGAAGAAAAAGCGATCCCGTAGCTCAAAGTCGGCAGTGGCATGAATGGCGCGGCGCACCACCTCATAAGGGATCCCTTGCCAGGGGTGGGGGCCGATCTCCTGATCGATCTGGCGAAAGCTGGCAGCGGTAATCGGGTCTATCCCGAAGGCTTCATCCATTGGGTCTGGGGTTATGGACACAGTCATGCTGGCATGTCCTGGAAGATATAGAAGAACCGGTGGCAAAGTACGTCCTATTAAATGATGAGCCGAGGAAACCACTAAGATTGGTCTAGCCTAAATTGGAGATGAGCCTATTGTTATCACCCACTTCTCCCTTGCACGGACTCGACTCCCATCCTTCCCCTTCTGCTCCCGTCGGCGCCAATTCCGTTGGCGCTCCTGGTTTCTCCTCTGTTGATGCGCCCCCCCCTTCCCCAACGGGTAGCGACAGGGATCCCTTGTCGGCTTTGCCTCGCTACGGCTACCCCCAAACCTGGCATTGGCGGGGCTGGCCCATCCATTTCACTTACACTCCCAGTCGTGCCCAAACCCCTGCCGGTGTAGTCAACTTAACGGCAGCTCCGGCCCTTTTAATCCACGGATTTGGGGCTTCGGTGGGCCATTGGCGCCACAACATCGTCCCTCTGGGATCCCAGCGCTCCGTCTATGCCCTCGACTTGCTGGGATTTGGCAAGAGTGCCAAGCCGGAGATCGCCTACAGCGTTGATCTGTGGGTGGAGCAGGTGTACGAGTTTTGGCAAACTCACATCCAGCAGCCCAGCATCCTGGTAGGCCATTCCATCGGGGGCTTGGTGGGGGTAATTGCCGCCGCCCGCTATCCCCAAATGGTGAAAGGCTTGTGCTTGATCAGTTGTGCCGATGGGCCTCACCCCGAAGAATTACCCCCTCCCTGGGATGTCTTGGTGCAGCTCCTTTGCGACGGGATCCTGGCCGTCTTGGGCTGCCCACTCACCTATCCCCATTTGTTTAACTGGCTGCGGCAAACCGAGGTGCTGCGGGCTTGGATCAAAAACGTCTACAAGCGGGATGAGCAGGTGGATGAGGAGCTGGTGCAGATCTTCCAGAGGCCGGCCTTTGAGCCGGGGGCAGCCCACGTGTTTTTGGACGGTCTGAGGGCCATTCTCTGCCGCCGCTTCGACAGCCCCAAACGCCTGCTGCCCACCCTAAAAATGCCTATCTTGCTACTTTGGGGCCGAGAAGATCCGGCAGTGCCCAGTTTTTTGGCAGACCAATTTAAGCGCTGGCAACCTGCCCTCACCTTGGTGAAGCTGCCGGGAGTAGGCCACTGCGCCCACGACGAGCTGCCTCACTGGGTCAACACCCTCATCGGGGAATGGGCGGCCAGTCTGGAGACCTGCCCTGACTTGCCCACCCCCCTTCAGCGGGATCCCCGAGTCGGCTAGCTCAGCAAGTGATCTGAGCTATTCCCGGCAAGGTGCCACAAGTGAGGGCTATCGGCACAGGGCCCCCCCCAGCTTGGAACACCCCCAAGCCAAATCCCAGCCTGCCGCCGGGAAAAGGGATCCCGCTCAGAGATCAGGGGGCAGCTTGAGGATCTGATGCTGGCGCATCCCCTGCCAGCGGCGAATGAGATCGCCATCAATACCGAACTGATCCAACGCCTTCACCACCACAAAATCCACCAAATCTAGGATGGTACGCGGCTGGTGGTACCAAGCTGGAATGGCCGGAACAATGCGCGCCCCCGCTTCTGCCAGAGTGGTCAAGTTGCGCAGGTGGATCAGGCTAAAGGGGGTTTCCCGCGGCACCACCACCAAGCGTCGTCCCTCCTTGAGCTGCACATCAGCAGCCCGCTCCAGCAGATCCGAGCTCAAGCCGGCAGCCAACTTGGCAACTGTACCCATGCTGCATGGGATCACCAACATCCCCTGCGTGCGATAGGAGCCACTGGCAATGGTTGCCCCCACATCCTGCCAGCGATGACAAACCAGGGATCCACCGCTGCTCTCGGCTTGTTGTCGCCAAAAGTGGGCCTGCTTGCGGGGGTCTGTCGGCAGCAGCACCCCGTGTTCTCCCTGCCACACCTGATAGGCCGCTTTGGAGACCACCACTTCGACACAGTAGTCCAGGCTGAGCAGAACATGCAGAGCACGCACAGCATAGAGCATCCCTGAAGCGCCAGATACGCCAAGGATGATAGGCAGAGAGGATGTCAAGGGCCGCCGGGGAACGTCTTCTGCTCAAGTCTAGCGAGGGGAGCTGTCCCTCGCCTGCTCAGGGGATCCCTAACCCACCGCTCCAAAAGACTTGCACAACGCGGGATAAAAATGCTCCTGGCACAGGTTGAAGGCAGCGTTCAAGTCGCAGTCTGGCTCTTTGCTGTTAGGTTTGCAGATTTTGTCGCCCGTTGCGGATCACCCGCAAGGATTCCACCAACCGCAACTCCAGGTCTTGCAAAACCTGATCCACGTAACGGTGGGCTTCCCGCTGCAGGCGCTCCGATTCCTGAAGCGTCTGTCGCCGCACTTCCTCACTCTGTTGATAGGTTTGTTGCAACAACTGCTCCGCTTGAGCTTGGGCCTGTCGCAGAATGGTCGATTCGTTGAGGAGCTGCTCGGCCCTGCGCTGGGCCGTGGCCACAATTTCTTGGGCGTAGCGATTGGCCTCCGCCAAGATCCGATCCCGCTGGCGCAGCAATTCTTCCGCTTCCTCTAGGGCTATTGGCAGGTTCAGGCGGATAAAGTCCAACTGCTCCAGAATCTTTTCCTCTTCAATAAGGGTGCGAGACCAAAACAGGCGAGGGCTACTGAGAATGGCTGCCTCCAGTTGATCCAGGGCCTCCTGGACGCGCATCAGAGCCAGGGTCTGATCCCCAAAGGGTACGCCGGCACGATTGGAAGGATCAGAGGGCAATTCTCGCATCAGTCCAGAGGAAAGTGGCCGCGCCAAGCAAACGGGCAAAGCAGGCAAGATAACGCCTACCATATCAGGTTCTCGGTTTCCTGAATCTGCGCAGTCTCCCCTTCGCTCCAACCCCTCTTTGGTCAAGGAGATGTTCTTTCTGATACTCAAATATGGCAGATTTTCCCCCTTGCAGAGGCTATGAGCCAAGCGGCAGAGGCCGGCGCCGGTCAGTTGGTGCCACAGCCGTTGTTTTATCCATTGGAGCTGAAGTTGCCCGGCTGCAAAAAGAGCGCCAACGGAAGTTCGTTTTTTGAGTTGCTGCCAATTCCCTGAAGATGGCCAAGCTCCGGGTGGTTGACAGCAACCTGTGGCACACTGAGGAGAAAGGAGTTAGAGCCCGAGCTGCTCATGCCACAGCCGCAGCCCCCCCGCAGACTGGAAGACCAATTTGTGGAGAATGTCTCCCGTTACCCCACCTACTTTATTACCGTTTTGCTGGGGGGGATCTGGGCCGGCCTCCAGCCTTTTGTTAGCCTGTATCGCAAAAGTCCAACAGCGGCGGCCATGGTGACGCTGGGATCCCTGCTGTTGCTGCTGTTTGTTTATTTCACCCTGCGAGGCATGACAGGGAATACCTTTTTGCCAGAATGGCTGCTGGGTTAGCCGTACAGTGGACGCCGGAAGCAGAGGCACGCCTCAAGGAGATTCCTTTTTTCGCCCCGCCGCCCGCAAGAAAAGCGAAAAGCTTGCCCGGAAATTGGGGATCCAGCAGATACGGTGGACACCTCTGAGCAGGCCACGCAACAATTGGGCTCTTGAGGGATCCCGGCTGCAAGCTGTAGCGAGGGGATTGGATTTGCCGCTAGCTTGGTAGAGGTGTTCTCCTCCGTTCCCTCGTTTATTTTTGCAACTCATGGCAGATTGGATCCTGTTGGCGCTGGTGGGTTCTGCAACCTACCTGCTGCTGCAAAAAAGTGTGGCCCGCCTTTCGAAGGTGCCGTGGCGGATCCTGTGGCTGGTGATGATGCTGCCCCCTTTGGTTTGGGTGCTGGGGCGTCAGGTGTTTCAGTACGAATTGCCTCCCTTGCTGATGTTGCTGCTGTTTCTCACCTCCTACTTTACCAGCATGACCTTGGTGAGACGAGGGGGCATTCGACCCCCAACCGTAGACCCTCGGCCCGAAGTGGAAAACGCATCCCCAGAAGCGGATCCCTCGCCGGCTGCAGAACCTGAGCCGGAGGAAGAGGAAGAAGACAGCGCCGCAGATCCGGTCTCGGTGGCTCTTGCCCACACCCCCATCTCCGAAGTGCCGCGGGAAAAGCTGAGCCACTGCTTCCCCTGGAACGTCTTTTATTTGCAAAATGTGGAGTACCGCCCCCAGGCGATCATCTGCCAGGGCAACTTGCGGGCGGATCCCAGTGAAGCCTATGAGCGGGTGCAGCAAAACGTGGAAACCACTTTCGGCAAACGCTTTTTGGTGGTGCTGCAGGAGGGGTTTGCCGGTAAGCCCTTTTTTGCCTTGGTGCCCAACCCGGCGGCGCGGCGCTCCCTGGAGGACAGTCGAGAGTTGCCGCTGCTGGCTTTGGGGCTGTTGCTATTCACCTTCTGGACGACCCTCAGTGCTGGGGCCCACGCGGCTGGGGTTAGCCCTGACCGGCTGCTGCATTTGCCCTCTCTGATGAAAGGATTGCCCTATGCGGTCGGGATCCTTGCCATTTTGGGATCCCATGAGTGGACTCGCTACTGGGTGGCCCGCCGCCACCACATCAAAACCTCGCTGCCCTATTTCATCCCGGTGCCTTTTGTCCTAGGGACTTTTGGGGCGTTTATCCAGTTGAAAGAGCCGGTGCCCAACCGCAAGGTGTTGTTTGATATCGCCGCCGCTGGGCCGCTGGCAGGGAGTCTTGTTGCTTTGGGCATGCTGTTGCTGGGGCTGTTGTTTTCAGCGCCTGCAGATCCTCCCGCGGTGCCGGAGGGGCAGCCGACCCCGATTAGTTTTCATCGCATTGACCCGCGCCTATCGGTGCTGCTGGCAATTCTGGCCCGCATGGTGCTGGGGGATCAGTTGCAGCCGGGGCAGGTGATCGAGCTGCACCCGCTAGCCTTTGCCGGCTGGCTGGGCTTGGTGGTGATTGCCTTTAACCTCATGCCGGTGGGCCAACTGGATGGAGGGCACATTGTCCACGCAGTGTATGGACAGCAGATGGGAGCGAATGTGGGCCGGGTAGCCCGCTGGTTGGTGTTGCTGCTGGCTTTGACGGTGCAGCCTTGGCTGTTGCTCTGGGCGCTGCTGCTGTTTGTGATTTCCAGTGCTGACGAGCCGGCCCTCAACGATGTGACGGAACTGGACGAGGCTCGGGATCTGCTGGGGCTGGGGATGCTAACGCTGCTGGTGCTGATCCTGCTGCCGGTGCCGCCGTTTTTGCAAAATGGACTGGGCTTGGCCTAGATCCGGGGTAGGATCCAAACCGCCCCTGACCTCGTTCTCCTCTCATGCAACGCAGCTTAATTGTTCAAAAGTACGGCGGTACCTCTGTCGGCTCTGTGGAGCGTATCCAGGCCGTGGCTCAACGGGTGGCCCACACGGTGAAGGCAGGGCATCGGGTGGTGGTGGTGGTCTCGGCGATGGGGGATGAAACCGATCGCCTTGTGGGCTTGGGGGAGCAGATCTTGCAGGGATCCCCGACCACACCGGCCCAGTTGCGGGAATGGGATATGCTCCTTTCCACCGGTGAGCAGGTGAGCATTGCCCTGGTGGCCTTGGCGCTGCAACGCTTGGGGTGTCCTGCCCTTTCCCTGACGGCAGCCCAGGTGGGCATTGTCACCACTCGGGATCACAGCCGGGCACGCATTTTGCACATCCACACCGACCGCCTGTGGCAGCACCTGGAGCGGGAAGAGGTGGTGGTGGTGGCCGGGTTTCAGGGCATCACCAGCCTGGCGGAGCTGGAGATCACCACCCTGGGTCGGGGGGGATCCGACACCACGGCGGTGGCCTTGGCAGTGGCTTTGGGAGCAGAGCTGTGTGAGATCTACACCGATGTGCCGGGGATCTTCACCACGGATCCGCGTAAGGTGCCTGAGGCCAGGCTGTTGCCGGAGATCACCAGTGATGAAATGTTGGAGCTGGCCAGCTTGGGGGCCCAGGTGCTGCATCCCCGCTCGGTGGAAATTGCCCGCAACTACGGTGTGAAGCTGCGGGTGCGCTCCAGCTTGGAGCCGTTGCAGGCGGGATGCGAGGGCACTCTCATTCTTTCTCCTCCCCCCCGTCCTCGTGCTGCCGACAGCAGTATCGAGCTGGGCCTGGCGGTGGATACGGTGGAGCTGGATCGGGATCAGGCCAAGTTGGTGTTGGTGGGGGTGCCGGATCGCCCTGGCATTGCCGCCCAGCTCTTTCAGGGGATCGCGGCAGCAGGGGTGAATGTGGATTTGATTTTGCAGTCCCTCCAGTTCACAGCCTCTTGCGCCAGCGGGACGGACTCCTTGCCGCAGGGATCCGTGCCCCAGCCCACCAATGACATTGCCTTTACGGTCAGCCGGTCGCAGGTGGCCGAGGCTGCAGCCGTTGCCCGGCGGATTGGCCAAGAGCTGCAGTGTGCAGCGGTGATTGTGGATGAGGCGGTGGCCAAAGTCAGCATTGCCGGGGTGGGGATGATGGGCCGACCTGGGATCGCGGCGCAAATGTTCCAGGTGCTGGCCGAGGCCGGGATCAATTTGCAGATGATCTCCATGTCCGAGATCAAGGTGAGCTGTGTGGTGGCTGCGGAGCGGGCCGGGGATGCCGCCTTGGCTCTGGGAGAGTCGTTCCAGGTGATCCCCCACTTGCATCGGGCAAAGATGCCGGCTGCCCCTCAAGACAGCCACCCGGTACGCGGTGTTGCCCTGGATTTGAAGCAATCGCGGCTGGGCCTTCGCAAAGTGCCGGATCGTCCGGGAACTGCCGCCCATTTGTTTGGGCGCTTGGCGGCTGCCGGGATCATCGTGGACACCATCATCCAAAGCCAGCGGGGCTACCACAATGGGATCCCCAGCACCGACATTGCCTTTACCGTGCCTCAGGATCAAGCGATGGCTGCTGAGGCGGTCTGTCGGCAGGTGGCCGAAGAACTCCAGGCGGCAGGCGTTGACGCAGATCACGACATTGCCAAGGTCAGCATTGTCGGCGCTGAGATGGAAACCTATCCCGGCGTCGCTGCCCGTCTGTTTGCAGCTCTGGCCGAGGCGGGAATCAACATCGAGATGATCGCCACCTCGGAGATCAAGGTGAGCTGTGTAGTGCGCCGGGATCGAGGGATCCCGGCCTTGCAAGCTATTCACCGCGCTTTCCGGCTGGACTGCCCCTAGCCTGCCTTAGGGTTGAGCCGCCAGCAGCAGGGGGAAATGGTGGGCGTTGGGGGCGTGCATCACCTGGATCCCCAGATTGGCGCGGTTGAGGAGATCGGCGTAGGTGGGAATGAACCGGCCCTGGCTGTCCAGGATGGACTGGTTGAAGTTCAAGCCGTTCAAGTTAAAGGCCATTATGCCGATACCTATTGCCGCCGCCCAAATCCCCACTGTGGGCAGGGCCGCCATCCAGAAGTGGACGGAACGGCTGTTTCTCAGGCCCAGGCCGGGGAACCCCAGCCGCCCCAAGAACGCGTAGTGCCCGGCCAGGAAGTTGTAGGTGACTTCCTCCTGCCCGAAGCGGTAGCCGGCATTTTGTGACTCTTCTTCCGAGGTCTCGCGGATTAGGCTGGAGATCACCAGGGAGCCGTGCAGGGAGGCCAGCAGAGCGCCGCCAAAGACGCCGGCCACCCCCAGCCAGCTAGCAGGGTGCATGAGGATGTTGTGCTCCGCCTGGAAAGCCAGCATGAAGTAGAAGGTGCCGGCGATCCCCAGGGGCAAGCCTTCCGAGAAACTGCCCTGGCCGATGGGGTAAACCAAGAGCACCGCCGTAGCCGCCGCCGCCGGAGCGGAAAACGCCACCGCAATCCAGGGACGCATGCCCAAGCGATAGCTCAGCTCCCATTGCCGGCCCAGATAGCACCACACCCCAATCAAAAAATGGAGCACGATCAGTTGGTAGGGGCCGCCGTTGTAGAGCCATTCATCCAAAGAAGCGGCTTCCCAAATGGGATAAAAGTGCAGGCCAATGGCCGCTGAGGTGGGCACCACCGCCGCCGAGATGAGATTGTTCCCCCCTATCAAAGAGCCGATCACCGGCTCGCGGATCCCATCCACATCCACCGGCGGAGCAGCAACAAAAGCGATCACAAAACAAAAGGCCGCCGCCAACAGCGTCGGGATCATCAACACGCCAAACCAGCCGATGTACAGCCGGTTTTCGGTGCTGGTTATCCATTGACAAAAGCCATTCCAACTCCAGAGCTGCCGTGCAGCCGAGGAGCGGCGAATTACCGTACTCATAGGCCAACTCCTAAAGAGACAAAACCATTCTTTGCTTTGTCGGCTTCCTTGAACGGGGCAAAACTCTTCCCGCGCCGACCGCCAAAAGCGTCTCCTTCTTTCAGGCTAGACAGTTTTAGGGATGCCGACAGGGATCCCTAACTTCCGCAACGGGAATGTGAAAAAAATGGATTTGTCGATACAAATCAGCACCCGCCTGTTGCAATTGGGATATCTTTGAGAGCTTCCCGGCAGTTGATGGCAGCCAAGCTCGAGCAGATGTTTCTCAAGAATGGGTTCAAGAAAGAGAAGTCGTTCAGGATCCGCTTTTTCTCCTGCCGGCAAGACCCTATGGGCTCTTCATGGGGCTTCCAGAAGTTTGCTTGGGGCATTCCTGGGTGGAAAAAAATCCTGCAAGCACTTCACCTGCAGGGATCCCGACTGCAAAGCACGGATGGCAGCCGCAGTGGCTTTGGCCCCTGCCAAGGTGGTCACCAGAGGGATCTTGTAAGCCAGGGCAGTGCGGCGGATCTTTTGGCCATCTTGCTGCGCCTCGACACCGGAAGGGGTGTTGATAATGAGCTGAATCTGGTGATTTTTGATGGCGTCGATGACGTGGGGCCGTCCCTCGTGCAGCTTGAGGACTTTGTCCACCGGGATCCCGTGTTCGGCTAAAACTTTTTGGGTTCCTTCGGTGGCCAACAGGCGAAAGCCCAGCCCCACAAACTCGCGGGCTACCGGGATGACCGCCTGTTTATCCCGGTCGCTGACGCTGATGAACACCGTCCCCTGGAGAGGCAGATTCTGCCCCGCCGCCAGTTGGGCTTTGGCGTAAGCGCGGCCAAAGTCCGTGTCAATGCCCATCACCTCACCGGTGGAGCGCATCTCCGGCCCCAGCAGCGTGTCGGTGCCGGGAAACTTGTGGAAGGGCAAAACCGCTTCTTTGACGGCAATGTGGGAGGGGATCACCTCCTGGGTAAAGCCCAGCTCGGCTAGGGTTTTGCCGCTCATCACTTGAGCGGCGTAGTCTGCCAGCGGATGGCCGATGGCCTTGCTGACAAAGGGGACGGTGCGGGAGGCGCGCGGATTGGCCTCCAGGATATAGACTTGACCTTTTTGGACGGCGTATTGCACGTTGATCAGGCCCACCACCTTCAGAGCTTGGGCCAACTTCACCGTCCACTCGCGGATCACCCGCAGCACCTCGGGGCTGAGGGTGCGGCTGGGCAATACACAGGCCGAATCGCCCGAGTGGATCCCGGCCTGCTCGATGTGCTCCAGAATGCCGCCGATGGTAACAGCGCCGGTGCGGTCGGCAATGGCATCCACATCCACCTCCACCGCCTCTTCCAGAAACTGATCCACCAGCACCGGACGATCCGGATCCACCGCCACCGCCAGTTGCATGTAGCGCTGCAGGTCTTGGTCGGAATAGACGATCTCCATGGCTCGTCCCCCCAAGACGTAGCTGGGCCGCACCACCACCGGATAGCCGATGCGGCGGGCAATTTCCAAGCTTTCTTCCACGCTGCGGGCAATGCCGTTGGCCGGTTGGCGAATATCCAACTCCCGCAAGATGCGCTCGAAGCGCCCCCGATCCTCAGCAATGTCGATGGAGTCGGGGGAAGTTCCCCAGATGGGAGCCTGGGCTGCTGCCAGCCCCTGCGCCAGCTTGAGCGGGGTTTGGCCGCCAAATTGCACGATCAGGCCGACCGGCTGCTCAGCATCCACCAAGTTCATCACCTCTTCATGGGTGAGCGGCTCAAAATAGAGGCGATCGGCGGTGTCGTAGTCGGTGGAAACGGTTTCCGGGTTGGAGTTGACCATGATCGCTTCGTAACCCAGGCGGCTGAGGGCAAAGGCAGCATGACAACAGCAGTAGTCGAATTCGATCCCCTGGCCGATGCGGTTGGGGCCACCTCCCAAGATCATCACCTTCTCTTTGCGGGCCGGGAAAATCTCCGACTCGCTCTCGTAGGTAGAGTACTGGTAGGGGGTAGCAGCCTCAAATTCGGCAGCGCAGGTATCCACAGTTTTGTAGGTGGGGATCACCCCCAGGCTTTTGCGGCAGGCCCGCACCTGATGTTCCGTGGATCCAGTGAGGTGGGCAATTTGTCGGTCGCTGAAGCCCATTTGCTTGAGATGCCGCAGATCCTCAGCACTCAGGGATCCCAGCTCCCGCCCCTTGAGGGCTTGCTCCACCTCCACCAACTCCTGTAGCTTGTCGATAAACCAGGGATCGATGTGGGTGAGTTGGGCAATCTCCTGGGCAGAAAAGCCCATGAGCAGAGCGGTGCGGATGGTGAGCAGGCGGAAGGGGTTGGGGGTGCGCAGGTTGGCCCGCACTTCCTCCGGCTTGGGGAAAACCTCCGGCCTATCGCTGCCAAAACCGGGACGGTCGATTTCCAGGGAACGCAGGGCCTTCTGGATGGATTCTTGAAAAGTGCGGCCAATCGCCATCGCCTCCCCCACCGATTTCATCTGGGTGGTGAGAACCGGCTCTGCGCCGGGGAATTTTTCAAAAGCAAAGCGAGGGATCTTGGTGACCACATAGTCGATGGTGGGCTCGAAGCTGGCCGGAGTTTTGCGGGTGATGTCGTTGGGGATCTCCGGCAGCGTGTAGCCCACTGCCAATTTGGCGGCAATTTTGGCGATGGGAAAGCCGGTGGCCTTGCTGGCCAAAGCAGAAGAGCGGGAGACCCGCGGGTTCATCTCGATCACCCGCACCTCGCCGTTGGCAGGGTTGACGGCAAATTGCACGTTGGATCCCCCGGTCTCTACGCCAATTTCGCGCATGATGGCGATGGCATAGTCCCGCAGCCGCTGGTATTCCTTGTCGGTGAGGGTTTGGGCCGGGGCCACGGTGATGGAGTCGCCAGTGTGCACCCCCATCGGGTCGATGTTTTCTATGGAGCAGATGATCACCACGTTATCCGCCAGATCCCGCATCACCTCCAGCTCAAACTCCTTCCAGCCGATGACCGATTCTTCCACCAAGATTTGGGAAACGGGGCTGGCCTCCAAGCCGGCAGCGCAGATCTCTTCAAACTCCTCCTGGTTGTAAGCCACCCCACCACCGGTGCCCCCCAGGGTATAGGCCGGGCGGATGATGAGGGGATAGCCGATCTCCTGGGCAATCTGCTTGGCTTCTTCCAGGGTGTGGGCCAGGCCAGAGCGGGGCACGGCCAAGCCAATCCGCTGCATGGCTTGCTTGAAGAGATCCCGGTCTTCGGCTTTTTCAATGGCCTCCCGCTTGGCCCCAATCAACTCCACCCCGTACTGCTCCAGGATCCCTTGCTGGGCCAGTTGCACCGCCACGTTGAGGGCCGTCTGGCCGCCCATGGTGGGCAGCAAAGCATCAGGGCGCTCCCGCTCGATAATTTTGGCCACAAAGTCCACCGTCACCGGCTCGATGTAGGTGCGCTCCGCCATACTGGGATCCGTCATGATGGTGGCGGGGTTAGAGTTGACCAAAACGACCTCATAGCCCTCTTCCCGCAGGGCTTTGCAGGCTTGGGTGCCCGAGTAGTCGAATTCGCAGGCTTGGCCAATGACGATCGGCCCCGCTCCAATGAGCAAGATTTTGTGGATATCGGTGCGGCGCGGCATAGGGATCCCACCAGGTGGCAGAGTCAGCCTTCTATTGTAGAGGTCACCTGCAGGTCAAGTTGCTCATCGGGATCCCTCTTTTTTGGGTGTTGCGCTTTCAAAGGCTATGCACAGCAGGCAGAGCTTGGATCCCTGGCAGGCAGGAGTTCTCTGGGGCAACCCGCAAAAGGGCAGCTTCTTCATCAGTATCAATAGACGGGAAAACTTGAACTTTAGATGATATCAATGCTATCGTCGCAGCAAAGCCGCCCAGGGATCTGCCGATCGAGGAAACGCTCTATGGCCACGTTAATTGTTCGCAATGTTGACGAAGCCATTGTCAAAGCTCTCAAACAAAGGGCTAGTCGTCACGGCGTTAGTGCAGAGGCCGAACACCGCAAAATCCTAGAGCAAGTCTTACTCCAGCCTGCGAAACAGTCCTTTGCCGAAGTGCTCAGATCGATACCTAACGTTGGCAACGATTCAGACTTTGAGCGAGTGCAAGATAACACTGCCCATGACGTATTTGCTTGACACTAACGTCATCAGTGAGCTGAGCAAACACAGTCAAGCCAACTCCGGGGTTCAAGAATTTCTTCAAACTGCCATTGAGCAAGAGGCCCGCATCTACATCAGCGTGATCACGCTGGGCGAACTCCGCCGAGGCGTTGAACTCATGCGCCATCGCGGCGATCATCTGCAAGCCAACCTTCTGGAGAGGTGGCTGCAAACGGTTGTCGATGACTATGCCGATCACATTCTTGATTTCACAATTACCGAAGCCCAGGTATGGGGAAGCCTGTGCGTACCTCACTCTCAAAATGCGATTGACAAACAACTGGCTGCTACAGCCTTGGTTTACGGACTTACCCTGGTTACTCGCAATGTCCGTGATTTTGCCGGGACAGGGGTACCTCTCATTAACCCATTTAGACCCTCATAACAAGCCGCGGTAGCGAATAAAGATCAAAACTGCCGCCCAGGATCCCAGCGCCACTTTGATCGCCACCAGAATATTGAGAATCGGGATCCAGCCGCCGCTAAACAGATCCCCCAACTCCCCTCTAGGCAATTCCCAGCCGGCCAGAGCCATCACAGCCACCCCGATAAACGCCACCACCGACAGCTTCTCCCACATCGCAGCCCGCCACCGTTTGTAGATGGCCTCCATCCAGGTGGAAGAGGCGGTGATCGCCACCAAGCCAATGGCCGTCCCCCCCGCCACCCCGGCAGCAAAGCCTCCGCCCGGCGTCAGGTGCCCTCGAATGGCAAGCTCCACCGCGATCAAAGCCGAAATGGTGGCTCCCACTCGCGCCAACACAATCGAGGGAATATCGGTAAATTGAGCTACATTGGCTGTCGGCTGCTCATCCGCCAGCAGATATTGGGCGCCCAAAATTGCCGTGGAAAACACCACCACTTCAAAGACCGTATCGTAGAGGCGGTTGCGCAGAATGAGACCCGTCACCGTGTTGGGCACACCGCTTTCGGTGGCCAGAATCTCCACCGCCTCGACTAAGGCCACGCCCGCTGTGGGATTGGGGGACACGGATCCCACCTCGCCCACGATGAGCTGTAGGGCTGCCAGCAACACCGCTATCCCATACACCCACTTCATGTTGCCATCACCTCAGTGGCCAGAGCTTGCTGCGCCAAAATGGCCTGCAGGCGGGGCACGCGTGTAACCAGGCGATACTCTGCTGCTTCTCCACTGGGCTCAAGGGCAATGGTGTGTACCTCCCGGCTGCGAAGAGCAGCCACCAACGCCTCTGAACTCCCATAGGCGGTCAACTCCAAGCGCATGTGGTACCGCTGTAGCCCTTGGCGCATCTGCTGTAACAACTGCCGTGCTGCTGAGGTACTGGCCTCCAGCACAGGGCTGCCTTCGAGAACGCCCAGGCGCATGCTCAGCGAAGAGCGCACCGCAATGGCGTAGAGGGTAATAGAAAGCATGGTGCCCACCAGTGCCTCGGTCAGGGCCACATCCGCCGCCCCAAACAGCGCATAGATCAGGGCGGCAATCGTCCCCAGGATCCCTCGCATTACCAAGGCGTGGTAGGGATTGGTCTGAGTCACCACCAGGCTCGCCGTCAGGGGCAGGAGTAACGCCATCACCAGCAACAGGGTCTCTTCCATCCTGCCCTCCTATAGGGACTTGCGCTGCGAGCAAAACGCCAGCACATAGCCCAGAATGGTATTCCAAATAGCCAGGGAGATCAGTGCCAACACCAACAGGGGCCATTCCCGTGGGATCCGCAACAGCAGCCCCAGCATGATGCTCATAGAGCCCAGGGTGTCCGACACCGAAAGGCCGTGCAGCTTAAATAAAATCGAGCGATCCCCAAGGAGCGGCGCCGTTCCCCACAGCCAAAACAGCACACCAACCCCAAACAACAGATAGCTCAGACCTTCCACCCAGACTTCCATACTTACCCCCAGGGCGTTTCTAGAGCATTTCCAGCCGCTTCAGTACATGGGCCAAGAGCATTAAGGCCGCATTGCCCACCGACAAAACCAAAACCCCCACAATTCCGATCATCCAGTCATCCCGCACCACCGACACCACCAAAATCAGGATGGCCGTCTTCGTGGCCAGGCTGGCAAAGGCGAGCATCGTTTGCCAGATATCTTCCTTTAGCCAAGCGGCGTACAGGGGCAAGCACAGCGTTAGGGTCAGGAGAAACAGCAGTAGGTTCACACGTCCTCCCGCGGCTTGAGCACATGGACTTCATAAGTGCCTTGGGCATTGCAATTGAGCACGATGGTTTTGGGCGTGAAGGTAATTAAAAAGATATCCAGAAACACCAGCCCTGCTGAACGGTTGGGCAGGGTTTGTTTGTATACAACTTCCTCAACAGTGTGGGGCTTGAGGATCATCTCGAAGGCTTCCCAGTAGGCTCTTGGGATGGCGAGAAGAATTTCCTGGAGCACTCGCCCCCAATCCCGCCATTGCACCGGTGCGGAAGCCTGGCGCGGCAGCAGCAACGTTGCCGCCACCCCGATGGCCACATTGTCCCAGCTCAGATTGCCCGTCAGCAAAAACCAAATCAAGAGCCGCAGGCCGATTTCCAATAGACCCAGCTTAGGGTAGCGCTCCATGACTGACCTCACCAAACAGAACCCAAACCAGCACCAACACCACGCTCAGGCCACCCACCACGGCCTCCAGCCCCTCGTTCACCGACCCTTTCTTCAAAGGGATCCGCTCCCAAAACCAGCCCAGCGGGATCCCAACGCCTAGGCTCAGCAGGGCTTTGAGAAGATTGTCAGCGCCAAAGGCCGCCGGCAGCCAGCCCCAGAGCAAGCCCCCACCCCAGAGCACCAGTGCCACTTTATCTTGCCAAGGAGTTGCAGAGGTGGCGTCCCCCTTCATGGGAGAAGCAGGTGCCCGCAGCACTCGCACGCCTAAACACGTGGTGCCGACGGTAACCCCCACCAACAGCCACTCGTGCCAGGGATCCAGAGCAGATAAGCTGAGGGCCTTGGCTGCATACCCCAAGCTGCCGGGCACTCCCGCCAGGGAAGCCGACCCCAAGAGCAACATGGGCCACCGCCAGCGATGGCTCACGCTCGTTCCAACAAACAACAGGGGCTTCGCCAACCCATGGGCAAGGCCATACAAACCCGCCCACTGAGGGGCAGCAATCACAAATCCCATCTGCGATACCGAGCTCCAGGCGAGAAGGTGCTGGGGCGTGCTCGCCATCAGGGCCAGTAGGATCCCGAAAACGGCTGAACCGGCGCTCAAGTAGGGCAACCCCTGGGCCAAGATCGGCGAAGCCTCGCTGCAGCGCACCAAGGCCATGGCTCCTGCTTTGGTCGTAAAACCGCTGAGCACCGCCGCGATAACGGGATCCGCGGTAGCATAGGTGAGAGGCAGCCACAGGCCGGCAACGAAGATCGCCCCCTTGGCCAAAAGACCCACAGCAATCAGCGCCAAGGCTGTGGGGTCGGCCATAGTTAAACTGCTCATCGCCAGGGATCCCGTGCGCACATAGACCAGGATTGCGCCCATCAGGTAGAAGAGCATGGCCACATTGCTCATGAAAAGGTAGCGCAGCCCCACCCAGAGCTGGCGATCGCGGTGCGGAGCATTTTCTTCCACTGTGGGTTGGCCCTCAGCCCGCCGCCCATAGGTCAGCAGCAAAAACACGCCGATGCTGAGCACCTCCAGGGAAACGTAGACGCTGATCAGGTCGGCACTGATGACGACAGCATTGGCGCTACCGTGGACGATCAGCAACTGCATGGCCAGAAAGCGGCTGCCCGCAAAGCGTCTATCCAAATACAGGGCCACTCCTAGCGTGACCAGGCCGTGGGCCAAGAGCATCGCTGCTCCATTGGCATCGATCCGCAGCGTCACCCCGAAGTGATCCAAAAGCTGTAGCTCCAGGGGTGTGGCGGTTGTGCCGGGCAAGCCCCCCTGCTGCACCGCATAGACCACCGTCAGCGCAGCCATCCCCACCAGGCTGGGACGGGTTAGGGCTGGCATCAAGTAGGTTGTGAAGGCCAGCAGAAAGGGCAGCGCCACCCATACCAGCGTCAGCTCAGTCATCGGTAAAAGTGCTCCGCGCCCCTGACGCGAGTGCCTGTTCGATGCTCTCGACTTCGAGGGTGGGATGATTGCGGGAGAGCTTCATCACCCCCACCAACATCAAGGCTTGTACCGACAGGCCGATGACGATGGCCGTGAGGATGATCCCCTGAGGCACCGGGTCGGCATAGTCCAGCTCGCGCCAGGGTTTGTAGATGGGGGTGAACACACCGCTCCGGGCTGCCCAGATCACGAAGAAGGCGATGACCCCGGTGCTCATGACATCCATAGACAGGATCTTCATAATGAGGTTGCGCTTAACCACGACTCCCCAGAAGCCAAGGAAGATCGTGAGGATGACGGCGGCATTTAACATAGACACCTCGCTTGCTGCACTCGAGCTATCCGGTGGCTCAGTCGTCCTAAGGCTACGCCCGCTACGCGACCAGTATCCAGCTTCCGCAGTCACAGCAGCCAGATAGCCTATGGCCGGTTGCAACGCTGCCGGGATCCCCATCTCCCCAACAAGGCCGGGATCCCGAAGTAGAAAGAGTTGCAGACTCCGAATAAGCAACTTGACCCGACTTCTTGCCAGCTCTGGGGCTTGGTGGGATCCTGGTCATACACTTCTCATGCCAAGGTCGGAATTGATGGCCGCTGTCCGCAGTTTAAGTTGTTTTTAATGGCCTTGGCGGAACCGACTTCTGGATGCTGAAGAAAGGTGTTGGAGAAGGGGGTTGTAAAAGCCGTGATGCTGCCGGTGGCCGAAGCAGAAGCCCTGATTTTGCAGGCGGTTCAGCCGCTGGGCACAGAGTGGGTGGAGCTGGGATCCGCCCAAGGCCGCGTTCTCAGCCAAACTTTGTATAGCCCCCAAGATTTTCCGGCCCGGCCCACCTCCAGCATGGATGGCTATGCCGTGCGCCATGAAGATGTGCAAGCGGGGATCCCTTGTGAGCTACAGGTGATCGAGACTCTCCCCGCCGGGAAGGCACCCACCCGAGATCTCCAGCCCGGACAAGCGGTGCGTCTCTACACCGGCTCTATCTTGCCCGGCGGTGCGGACACCGTGGTGATGCAGGAAGACACGCAGCAACCTTCGCCGGGAACCGTCCGCCTCTTGCAGCGTCCGCAACGGGGCCAATTTGTCCGGCCCCAAGGAGACTTTGCCCGGCAGGGGGATCCCGTTCTGTTGACAGGGCAGGCTTTGGGTGGAGCGGAGCTGGCCGTTTTGGCTGCCATCCGACAGGCGATGGTGCCGGTGTTTCGTCAGCCCCGGGTAGCCCTGTTCTCGACAGGGGATGAGCTAGTGCCCATCCAGCAGGTGCCGGGGCCGGGGCAGGTTGTGGATTCCAACCAGTACGGCCTGGCGGCTCTGGTCAAGGCAGCGGGTGGGATCCCGATCCAGTTGGGCATCGTGCCGGATCGGCTCCAGGTGTTGCGGCAGGTCGTCCAGCAGGCCCTGGCCTCTGCCGATGGGGTGATCTCTTCTGGAGGGGTATCGGTGGGGGATTTTGACCTGGTGGAAAAGGTGCTGGAGGAGTTGGGAGGCGAGATTTTCATCCGCAGTGTGGCCATCAAGCCGGGCAAACCCCTGACGGTGGCCCGTTTTCCCAATCCCCACGGCCCTCCCAAGCTCTACTTTGGCCTGCCGGGCAACCCTGCCTCTGCCCTGGTGACCTTCTGGCGCTTTTTGCACCCGGCTCTGCGAAAAATGGGCGGATCCCTGCCCCCCTACTGGCAGATCCTCTCCGCCTTCAGCGCTGTGGATCTGCATGCCGACGGTCGGCGGGAACACTACCTCTGGGGACGGCTGCAGGTCAAGCCCGAAGGGATCCGATTTCAGCCCGCCGCCAACCTCAATTCCGGCAATCTCATCAGTCTGGCCGGCTGCAATGCCTTGGCTGTGCTGCCGGTGGGAACAACCCAGATCCCTGCCGGTTCGCCCGTTCAGGTGCTGCAACTGCCCTGAAGATCCCTAGCCCTTCTTTCGCTGCTGCCGGAATAACCGTCATAGTCGTTTCAGTTTAGGATGAGATACCCGAGCTACTGGTCGCGCCAGCGGGACGGAGTCCTTGAAAAGCCTTCTGGCCCAGTGCATTCAATGTTTTAGGGTTTTAGGCATAGGTGCAGTATCCTGGCTTGGATCGAAATGACCATAATTTGCGTTAGAACTGTACTACGGTGGGCTATCATAGAGCCGAGACTGTCCTTTGGGGTTGAGTTCCCTCAGGACTCTGTTCCACCAACGCGAACAGCGATCTTCAACCATGCCCACTCCCGCTAACTCTCCTCCTCTTCAAAGCGACGAGGTTCTCAACCCTGAGGACTCCGTTCCGCTGACGCGGACGGTGGCGGCGGCCCGTGAGCCTTTTTTGGGGCTGTTGCGAGACCTGGCGCGGGCCTACCAAGCCTTTGAAAATTATGCCGGGGTTCATATTCGGCAAATGGGGCTGACCGCCCCCCAATTTGATGTGTTGGTGACCCTCGGCAATACCCCTGGGATGACCATGAATGTCCTGGCCCAAAAAACGCTGGTGACCAAAGGGACACTGACCGGCATTGTGGATCGCCTGGAACAAAAAGGGCTGGTGCGCCGGGAAGTGCCCCCGGAAAACCGACGCTGCTTTAAGGTCGTGCTGACAGAGGCGGGGGAAAAACTGTTTGAGGAAATTTTCCCGGCCCACATCGCCTACTTGAAAGAGCGTTTCCAAAAGCTGGATCCCTCGGAAATGGCGCAGATCCAGGCTTGCCTTAAAAAACTGCAGGCTATTTTCTAGCGCTTTCAGATTCCCCTCTCCGATCCGGCTGATCAGCGACCCCCAAGCCGCAGTGCCGGAAGCAACCTCTAGCCCGGTTCAAACGGCTGCCCCAGAGCTGCCGGCGGAGTGGCCTTCACCGCCTGCTGGATCCAGCGCCGCAGCCGAGGTGGGATCCCGCGCAAGCCGTACTCCCACCATTCCCCAGAAGTGAGCACCAACACCAAAATCATCAACACAAAGGGAGCCACCGTAAAAACTTGGGTGGGCACGGCGCGGATGGTAGTCTGGGCAACTCCGGCAAAGGACTGCAAAATGCCGAACAGGTAGGCCCCCAGGGCTACCCGCAAGGGGTTCCAGCCGCCGAAGATGACGATGGCCAAAGCAATCCAGCCATACCCTGCTGTATGTCGGTGGCTCCAGCCGGCCTTGAAATCCAGAGAAAAAGCAGCTCCCGCCAAGCCCAATAGGGATCCCCCCACAAGGGTATAGACATAGCGCCAGAAAATGACATCGGTGCCCCGGGCAAAGGCTGCTGCCGGCTGTTCTCCCATGGCCCGCAACATCAGGCCAGGCCGAGTGCGATAAAAAAAGAACCAAGTTCCCCCGATGAGCGCGTAGCTGGCGTACAGCAACAGATCCCCTTGGAACAGGAGTGGCCCCAGCAGCGGCACCTCTCTCAGGAAGGGGATGGGCAGGCTGGGCACCGTTGGCCCTGGGATCCGCACGAACGGATTGCCCAAAAAGGAAGACAAATCCGCCCCCAATAGGGTCAAGACGAAACCAATGGCAATTTGGGATCCCTTCAGGGTCAGCGAGCCAAAGGCCACGATCCCAGCAAACAGCGCTCCCACCGCGGCGGCAGCCAAAAAGCCCAATACCAAGCTTCCCGTCAGCTTGGCCACGGCGAACCCAACCATGGCCGCCAGCATGATCGTTCCCTCTGCGGAGAGGTTGATCACCCCTGCCCGCTCGGTAATGGTTTCCCCTATGCAGGCAAAGACCAACGGTGTGGCGGTGGCAATGGCAGTGGAGAGAATGGCGACCAGTTGGGCAGCGGTCATGATGGGCCTGTCGAGAACTCGGGTTGGGTTAACGCATTTGCAGTTGCTGCGGGAATGCGCCTGTTGATCTGGTCATCGCCTCACCCCAACACCCAGAGCATGAAAGCCACCCCTAGGGTGACGGCACCAAACAGAGCATAGCTGATCCGGCGCAGCGGCCTCAGTTGCAGGGCATGCAGATCCTTAAGCCAGCCCAGCCCCAAGGATTCGACAAAGCGATCCAGCACCGCCTGCATAGGGTAGGCGTAAACCGATCCTTGCTCCTTAAAGTTCACCAGCACAACCAGCAGTGTAGCGTAGCCCCAGAGGAGGCCCCAGAGCACAGCGCTCAACCCGATTAAAATTGGCTCAAACATCGACTTTCCCTTGCCTTCTATAGGCATGTCCACTGCTTGCGTGAGCGGGAGACGGAGTTCTTTGAGCCTGGGGGACTTGGATCTCATTATTCCGGTTGTTTTCCCGTTGAGGCTGCCCTCCCTCAGGCAGTAGCCTAGAAGGGGTCCAAGCTCGCTTTTAGAGGTAAAGGGATTGGTTTTGCCGGTTCTCTTCTGCCCGTCCAGGCCAGAAGATGACAGACTTAGACTTGGAGTACTCGCTCGGAGTTATCTCGTCAAATCCCCATGAGTTCTCGCTACCTGCTGCCCCCCGCTGAACCCAAGTCTGTCGGTACTGCCTATATCCTCTGGGCGTTGGGCATCTTCGGGATCTGTGGCGTCCATCGCTT